>DASYQG010000401.1:0-5443 GCA_036005825.1 Chitinophagaceae bacterium
ACCAGTGCCGTGAAATAAATATGATTCATTAGGAGATCCGACTTGTAATTGGACATGGACCCGGCTGTCAGCAGATCGCCAACCTGCAGATCTGCTCTCGTGCCGTGATAAAAAGGACCGTTGTCCGCTGGTTTGTCTGTAACGTTCGGATCATTCTCAAAGCTTCCTGTCGGTTCAACTATGTAAACACGTTCACGTCCATCACCTTTAGCTAATGCAGCAGCAAGTCCCGCTCCATTCTCAAGGGCGGTGAAATAAATGTGATTCATTTTGAGTTCCGACTTGTAATTGGACATGGACCCCGCTGTCAGCAGATCGCCAACTTGCAGATCTGCTTTCGTGCCGTGATAAAAAGGACCGTTATCTGATGGTTTACCGGTGAACGATGTTGCTAATTCATAATTCTTTTTTGCATTGTCAGGGTCGTTCAGATCCTCATAGCATTTGGCAATGTTTGAATATAAACCGGGAAGTGCGCCATTAACAGAGGGATCATTTATTTTTAATGCAAGTTGCAAAGTCGTTTCCAGCCATTTTAATTTGTCGGGAACATTTTGTTGATGACGAGCCACATAATGAGCAGCTATAAATTTTTCAAAGTCGTTTGTCGCTTCATTCCAGGCTTGCAGAAATATTGTGCTTGCCTCTTCAAGTTTGTCTTTTTCTTCCAGACCCATGGCTTGAATACAGAGTTTAATAACATTGTTGTTTGGGTTGAATTCCATTTTCTAATTATTTTGTTTTTAATTATTGTAATATCAGTTTAATTATTTCAGCTTTTTTAAAGCTGATTGGACAGGCACAACGAGGGGTTGTCCAAATTGGCTATAATTATTCAGTCGAGTATTTTATAAAGGATTTCTATTTTTAGTGAGTTGTTCTGCCAGCCCAATAAGAAGCCCTTCAGGACCGCGTATATAACAAAGTCGATATAATTCCTCATACTTAACTACTTCTCCGACGAGCTGCGCACCAATTTTTTGGAGCCTCGTAAGCGTCTCATTGATATCATTCACAGCGAACATAACCCGTAAATAGCCCAGAGCGTTTACCGGAGCATTGCGGTGATCGGCTAGAACTGGCGGACTTACAAATCGTGATATCTCGAGTCGACTATGGCCATCGGGAGTGACCATCATAGCGATTTCGACATGTTGGTTTCCCAGGCCGGTGACACGCCCTGCCCATTCTCCTTCTATTGTTGCCCGCCCTTCAAGTTTTAAGCCAAGCTCAGTGAAAAAAGCAATGGCCTCATCAAGGGATTCCACCACAATGCCGACATTGTCCATGCGTATCAGGTTGTTTTTTGTCATAGCCTTCAATAGTTATTAGTTAAAGTTCCGTTTTGCGCAAGCTCTTGTACAGAAAGTTAATGATTTCCAATTGTAAATAAACGCATTTCTATTTTTCAATTGTTACTGCGAGGAACTGTGGAAGCAAGATGTCAAGAATTATGAGTATAGAATTATGAATTTGGCGTGATAAAGATTCAATACGCTACAGCCAGGAAAAAAGATCAAAGATGATATCAGTTGTTATTTTAAAAATTTAAATAATTCTGAATAGAACGGTCGTGGTTGTTCGAGCCAGGTGAAATGTCCACTTTTCTCAATCCACACAAGATTGAATTTGTTATTAAGCTCTTTTAAATATATGCTCGGAAATAAACCTATTGGATCTTGCCGGCCGCAGATCACAAGTGTAGGAAAATTGAGCGAACCTATTTTGCTTTTCACATTATAATTCATTTTCTGTAGATCCCGGATCATCAAAGATTGCATAGCAAAATTTGTCCTGCTTTTACTGACTTCTTCAAACATGGAATCAATTTTTGTCGCATCATAACTAATAAATTTTAAAAATTGTTTTCCAAGTCTTTTTCGATACGCCATAGCTTCGGAAGGAGATTTAGCCTGGCTTATTGAATCCTGCAGTCGATCCATATTTTCCCTTTCTGCACTGTTTGTTCTCGTCATTATATTATCCTGCTGAATCATAAAATCAGAAAAGGCTAATGGACCTGAACCAATAAGAACAAGTTTATTAATTTGTGCCGGATGAGCGATAGCAAAGTTGACAGCTAACATAGCTCCCCATGAATGACCGACAATTGTAACTCTGTCAAGTTTAAGTTCTTTTAAAAGGCTGCTGATATCCTCAACACTCTGTTTTAAATTAATGGTGGTACTATCAAGAGGTGATGTATGCGATTGGCCAGTACCCCTCTGATCAAAAAGAATGCATTTATATTTTTGGCTCAGGGAATCTCGTAAAGTAGACAACTGTCCGGATGAAAGCCCCGGCCCGCCACTTAATAATAAAATTGGTGATCCGTCACCTTTGATCTCATAATACAAACTGGCATTGGAAAGCTGGATAGAATCTGAAAGCTGGGCCTGCAAATTGTAAATAGGTTGGAATAAAAATAGCGAAAGAATTAGCCGTTTCATATAAAGATGCTGATGACGATATCCGCACAAAACCTTTGCCAAAACTGGATGAGCGGACTGTTACTGCGAAGAGCTCAGAAAAACATGCCTGGTTTTGGAATAACAGCATCAGTGGAAAATGTTAGCAACTGTCAGGCATTCATGTGTCCATTTATTCTATCAATAACATTTACCAATGGAACCGCAATTGCATTAATCCATTGAAAGTTTCCATTTCTGTCATTATTTATTGTTAATTGAATTGGACATGCCTCGCTTTGTATGGCATTAACTTTAAATTTATTTGTCCCTGTATCAAACTTAAGGTACGGTGCTCCAGAAGAACCGAAACGGAAATAACCTTTAATTAAGTACCGGAGTCCTTGTAAAACATAATCACCCCCTATTCTGTCCGACTGCAATGTCCATTGATCGAGAAGACCTTCGATATTTGCCTCATTAAGTAATCTGCCAGGTGTCAAGTCTGAGGGCGCAGTCTGCAGACAATAAAAATCTTTATTTGCAATATCATAAATCTCTGTGTCTATTTCGAATTTTGGAATCAAGTCAATTATACTTTGGTGAGTATTTACCACCCTGTATAATGCAACATCATCTTCAGTAAAAGATTCAACTAATTCAGTTTCTATGAAATAGGTTTGTCTATGAGAAATAGGGTCGAAGAAAATATTGATAGGATTGAAGTTCGCATGGGCAGCTGCATTATTATAAAATTGTGCTGCTCGTTGTTGAATAATCAGGTAAGGCTTGCAAATTTGATTTTGGTAAAGAGTTGAGATCCTGGTATCGTAATTTATTCTTTTTAAAATTGCGGTAATCTGGTTAATATCAATTTGATTGTTTGTGTTTAAATATCTTTTGTGGGTAGTATTGTCAAGTAAGTACCAAAGATTAAATTGTGTCAACTCCCCTGAAGTTAAATGCGGAATAATATCTGCTTGAAATCGGGCTTCTGTAATAGAGCGCAAAATGGTTAGTTCCACTTTTAATGCATGTGCAACGCTCAAAATGTAGCCATCTCCAATATGGAAAGCACAAATATTATTATCATATTGCCTTCTTAAAGGTTCATTGTCATTATGGATTGACATTATCCTAAATAAAGGAGATGTTAAGTCATTAATGGCTGCTAATTTTTGTGGTTTCATTTTCTTTATTGACGATTTAATGATTCCTGCGATTCTGCTTTGCGGAAGTTCTTATACAGGAAGTTAATGATTTCCAATTGCAAGTTGTACAGAATAGATAAACGTATTTCAATTTTGCGGTTGTTGCTGCGAAGAACTATGGAAGAACGATGCTGATAATGGAACCGAACAAATAAGGAAGAAGGACAGCTTTTTCAAAGCTGATCCGGAGATACTCCCGATAGCTATCGGGGCCGGATAACGATCGAACATTTTTTATTTTATAGAGCGCAAAGTACAACAGGGGCTGTGGCTTGACCTATGGCGGTTCATTTCCTGTTTTAAGAATGTTTTCTGGTATACATTTCCACGCTTGATTTTTTAGAGAATGGCTGAAGAAAAAAGTTCAGCAACACCATGTTGAACAGATCAGGTTTTTCGGAACTCCCGGCATGTGTAGCACCAGGCATTACAAATAAATTGGAATTCGGGATATTGTTAAAGATCATCAGCGTATGCTCAGGCTTGATCAAATCCCGGTCACCGACCATAATAAGTGCAGGCGCTGAAATTTTATTTAAGTCTTTTGTTGTGATATGCGGTTCTTTCACCAGCATCTCATATAACCTTCGGTTTTGAAGGTTTGTAGTTGTTTTGACAGTGTCCTCGATCATATCTACGACCTCATCGTAGATAGCTTTTTTGCCGGGAAATGTGTTGGCTCCAAAGGTTGAAAGTTTTGCAACTTTCACTGGGTATTTGGATGCAAGGATCAGTGCCAGTATGCCACCATCACTTTGTCCCCAGACATAAGCACTGTCGATGTGCAGGCTGTCCATTAATACTTTTATATCGTCTGCCATCTGATCATAGGTTAAATGCTTACTAACCGAATCAAGGCTTTTGCCCTGTGACCTGCTGTCAATGGCAATGACTTTAAAATAGTTTTGAAAATAAGGAATGCGATTGCGCTGGCTTCTGATAGAGCCGCCACTTCCATGCAGTAAAAGCAGCGGTCTGCCCTGGCCATAGATTTCGCAGTACATCCTGATGCCATTTACCAATGTGTAATGACCGGCTGATGGGTTATTTCCATAAGGGATGGCGGAAGTTGTCTGTGCATGACTATTGATTGCACAGAGTACAAACAATGTGAGAAATAAGTGTTTGTTCATGATTATTTTTTTTATAACTGAGTGCCGGTGACAAAATATTCAGACATTCAAAGAATGCAGCATATTTGGCGCAACGACAAGTCCTATTAATAAGTTCTCCAGGAAAATCGATATTGGAAATATATTCTTAGTGTGTTTTTGCTTGTATAAATTTAGTTACTTGGCACCAATCGTAGGAAAATCGGTTTGGGTGGCGCGAAGAATCATAAGGATTTAAATATTCTATTGGCATTACTTTTTTGATTTTCCCACTAAAGCCAAAATCGATCAAGTCGTTATTCGGTTGGCTACAGGAGTTGGTGAGAAAGAGTAATGTTGAAATTATAATAACTCTCATATGAATTAAGCTCTGCCTTACGCAAATTCTTGTACAGAAAGTTAATGATTTCCAATTGTAAGTTGTGCAGAATAAATATAGCATTTCAATTTTCCGGTTGTTGTTGCGAAGAAATGTGGACGAAAGATGCTGATAAAATTTATGAGTTTAGAATTATGAATGTGGCGTGATAACGTTCGATCATTTCTTATTTATAGACCACTAAGCACAACGGTGTCGCAACCAACTTAGAAGTTTACTTGTTCTCAAGCCCATATCGTATTGCCGCTTCAAGTACATTACTATTTATATCTTTCAGCGTTTTAAACTTAATACAATACCCTGTCACACTCGCCTTGCCTAGTTTTTTTCCAT
>DASYQG010000402.1:0-5529 GCA_036005825.1 Chitinophagaceae bacterium
CATCCTGTGATGAAAAAGTGGTGGGCCTATATGAAAGATATTATGGAATCCAATCCCGATAGTTCACCAGTCTCCGTTCCTTTGAAAGAGGTTTTTTACTTGCCATAAATAACTTTATATGCGAATTGAAAAATATAAGATCGAAGAACATAATCAATCATTGCTTGCAGAACATAAAAGAAAATTTGATTTTGCTGCTTCCGGGCTAAAAAATATTGAACCAGTCATTCAAAAGCTCATCGATTTTAATGTGGCGATCCCATCATGGGCGTTGGGCACTGGCGGTACAAGATTCGGAAGGTTTTCAGGTGCAGGGGAACCCGCCAATCTTGAAGGAAAAATGGAAGATGTTGGATTGTTGCATGCTCTCAATCAGTCAAGCGGTGCTATCTCTTTGCATATTCCCTGGGATATTCCGGAAAATTATGCTGCGATCAAAACATTTGCTGCACAATTAGGATTAAAATTCGATGCAATGAATTCGAACACTTTCCAGGATCAAAAAGAGCAGCCGTTAAGTTATAAGTTTGGTTCTTTGCAGCACGTTGATAAAAAAGTACGTAAACAAGCTATCGATCATAATATTGAAGTCATCAAACATGGTGTTGAACTTGGATCAAAAGCATTAACAGTTTGGTTGAGTGATGGAAGTTGTTTTCCCGGTCAATTAAATTTCAGGAAAGCTTTTCAAAATACACTCGAGAGTTTACAGGAGATTTATTCGGCATTGCCAGCAGACTGGAAAGTATTTGTTGAATACAAAGCCTACGAGCCTAACTTTTATTCAATGACGGTTGGTGACTGGGGCCAATCATTATTGTATGCAAACAAATTAGGAAGTAAGGCGTATACCTTGGTTGATCTTGGCCATCATTTACCAAATGCAAATATTGAACAAATCGTTGCTTTATTATTAATGGAAGGCAAACTGGCCGGTTTTCATTTCAATGATAGTAAATATGGTGATGATGATCTGACAGTAGGCAGCATCAAGCCTTACCAGTTATTTTTAATTTTTAATGAATTGGTAGAAGGCATGGATGCAAGAGGAATGGATCATACAACCGACCTGGGATGGATGATCGACGCTTCGCATAATGTAAAAGATCCTTTGGAAGACTTATTGCAATCGGTAGAGGCGATCATGATCTCTTATGCTCAAGCGTTACTGATTGACAGAATAAAATTGAATGAAGCGCAACAAAACAATGACGTGGTGGCTGCGCAGGAAATTTTACAAAATACTTTTCGAAATGATGTAAGAGCATTAGTAGCAGAAGCAAGATTGAGAAGTGGTGGTGCAATCAGCCCGTTACAATTATTCCGGCAAATGAAGATCAGGGAACAACTAATAAAAGAACGCGGAGCTAAAACTGTTGCAACAGGATTATAGAATGTCCGAAAGTCAGTAAAGTCTGGAAGCCCAACTTCCGGTCTTTCGGTATTCCCGACTTTCGGACTAATGTTTAACAATGATAAAAACTAAAGTCATAGCGATCTACGATGTAGGCAAAACCAATAAGAAACTCATTTTGTTTGATGAGCAATATAATGTGGTATATGAAGAGAGCACCAAATTGCCTGAGACAAAAGATGAAGATGGGTTTTCCTGTGAAGATGTGGTTGCGTTGACAGCGTGGATCAAAAATAGTTTTGCTCAAATACAAACTGACCCCCGGTTTGAGATCAAAGCAGTTAATTTTTCAGGCTATGGTGCCAGCTTTGTTTATCTCGGTGAGAATAAAAATGTAATTCCACCTTTATATAATTATTTGAAACCTTATTCTCCTGCATTGCAAAAAAAATTCTATCAGTCTTATGGAGGCGAAAGCCAGTTTTCAAAAGTAACTGCATCACCAGTGTTGGGTAATCTTAATTCGGGGATGCAATTATATCGTCTGAAGTATGAAAAGCCGGAACTGTTCAAGCAAATAAAATATGCTTTGCATTTACCTCAATACCTGAGTTTTGTTCTTACTTCACAACTGCGCTCAGATATTACAAGCATTGGGTGTCATACTAATCTTTGGAACTTTCAGCAGAATAAGTATCATGATTGGGTAGAGAAGGAAGGAGTCGTAGAAAAATTAGCTCCTGTTGAAAAATGTAATTCGATTGTTGGCGAGGCTAACAATAATATTCTTGCCGGGGTGGGATTACATGATAGTTCTTCTGCTTTGATACCTTATTTTACTTCCTTTAATGATCCATTTATTTTATTATCTACCGGAACATGGTGCATCAGTCTGAATCCTTTTAATCATACTATGCTTTCAGATTATGAATTGCATGAAGATTGCCTTTGTTATTTAAGTTACGAAGGTCAAGCTGTAAAGGCTTCAAGGATATTTGCAGGTTATGAACATGAACAACAGGTGAAACGTCTTGCGGAACATTTTAAAAAGTCTCTTGCTTATTATACTACGGTTGAAGTTGATACAGAATTGCTGAAGAAACAGAAACTTGCTATTAAAAATCTGCAGCTGATGAATGAAGGAAGTGAGCCTGCAAGATCTGCGTTTGGAAAAAGGAAATTGGAGGATTATAAAAATTATGAAGAGGCCTATCACCAGTTTATAGTTGATATTGTTGCGCAACAAGTAAGAAGCACTAACCTGGTTCTTAGGGGAACGGGTGTTAAACGTATTTTTGTTGACGGTGGCTTTAGCAGAAATCCAATTTATATGTATTTAATGGCGGAATCGTTTCCAACCATTGAAGTATATGCAGCTTCAGTTGCACAGGCAAGTGCACTGGGAGCGGCGTTGGTTATTCATCAGCATTGGAACAATAAGCCACTTCCTTCAAATATCATTGATATGAAATTATATTCTGTCACACATCAAACATCAATTTGAGATAAATGAAGTGGGAGTATAACAATAACTATCCTTCGATTGATGATCTGCGAAATAAAGCAAAAAGAAAGGTCCCAAAATTTGCATTCGAATATCTTGAGGGCGGATGTAATGAGAATGTGAATCTTTATAAGAACACCGCTGAATTAAGAGAAGTGGAGTTATTGCCTTATTATCTCAGTGATCATCACGGTTCGGATCTCAAGACTGAATTATTCGGGCATGTATATGATGCGCCATTTGGTATTGCACCTGTTGGTTTGCAAGGGTTGATCTGGCCAAACTCACCTGAAATTCTTGCTAAAGCAGCGCTTCAGCATAACATACCATTTATATTAAGTACTGTAACTACTTCAAACATTGAAAGGATCAGCGAATTAACAGAAGGAAGAGCATGGTATCAATTGTATCACCCGGCTGAAGATTCCTTACGTGATGATATTTTAAAACGATTGGAAGCTGCAAGATATTCCGTGCTGGCTTTATTATGTGATGTGCCTTCATTTGGTTATAGACCCTGGGATATAAGGAATGGTCTTGCTATGCCGCCCCGAATGACGCTGAGGAATATTCTGCAAATAATGACAAGACCTGAATGGGCATTAAAAACTTTGTATCATGGAACACCGGGATTTGCAACAATGAAACCTTATATGCCGAAAGGATTAGACATGAAGCAGCTTGGTGCATTCATGAATAAAACTTTTTCTGGCCGGTTGAATGCAGAAAAAATTGCACCAATAAGAGATAAATGGAAAGGCAAGATTGTTTTAAAAGGTGTCGCAACAGTAGAAGATACAGAGATGGCTATCAAACTGGGATTAGATGGTATTATAGTTTCTAATCATGGAGGTCGGCAGTTGGATGCTGGACAATCAACGATCAAGTCGTTAGAGCCGATCGTAAAAAATTATAAAGGCCGGATAAAAATAATGATAGACAGTGGTATTCGCACTGGTCCCGATATTGCAAGAACATTAGCGAGTGGGGCAGAATTTGCTTTCATGGGACGTTCATTTATGTATAGTGTTGCAGCTTTAGGCGATGAAGGCGGCAATCATATTATTTCAATATTAAAGACACAGTTAAAACAAGTGATGGAGCAAGTTTGTTGTGAAAAGACAACTGATTTTTGTAAGCACTTATTTTAATAGATCAATAGCACTCCGGGAACGATTGCATAAATAATTAATATCATTACAGGACAGGTCAGGATGCGGAGTGATAGTAGAGTTTTATATTGTGAATTCAAAAAAACTGCTGTTGTATGAAAAGAAAAACTGCTTTGGCAAGAGGTGGTATCTTGCTAATATTATGTCTCTCCATTACCACAATTGCTTTCTCGCAAAATACTTTTAAAGTAACTGGTAAAGTAACTGATGAAACCGGGAAACCTGTAGAAGGAGCCACGGTACAAGTAAAGGGTACTACCATTGCTACATCCACTATTGCTGATGGCACTTATTCATTGATGGCCCCATCAGGAACTGGAACGCTGGTGATCACATCAGTTGGATATACTCAACAGGAGGTTGCCATTAATAACAAACCGGAAGTGAACGTAAAAACTGCGAGCATTGCTTCATCATTACAGGATGTTGTAGTTATAGGTTACACTACGGTTAAAAGAAAAGATGTGACCGGCGCGGTGGGGGGTATCAATCAGAAAGATATCAAGTCTCGACCGGTTGACAATGCATTGCAAGCCATGCAAGGCAAAGTTGCAGGTGTTGATATTGGTTCAAATGAACGTCCGGGTACTGTTCCAACTATTAACATTCGCGGTGTACGTTCTTTGACTGCATCAAACACTCCTTTATTTGTTGTTGACGGAATTCCATTAATAACTGGCAGCATTGATAATATCAATCCCCAGGATATTGAATCAATAGATGTCCTGAAAGATGCTTCTGCCACTGCTATTTACGGCTCTCGTGGCGCCAATGGGGTTGTTATCATTACTACAAAACAAGCGAAGGCAGGAAAAGTGACAGTAAGCTTAAATAGTTCTTTTACGCTTGATGAATTGGTTGATAATACAGAAATGTTTAATGCCGGTGATTTCATTACTTTTCGTCGCTGGGCATATTATTATGCGGGGTTAAATCCGACAACTGGTATCAGCACTTATCCCAGGGGAGACCAACCGGATATAAACAGAGACAAAGTTTATTTTAGCGCAACTGCTGATCCTTATGCATGGGCTAATATCGCCCAGGGATGGGCTTCCGGAACATGGGATCCTTCTAAAGTTAAAACCACAGACTGGATGGGGATGGTGACACAACAATCCATGACTACTGATAATATACTAAGTGTAAGTGGTGGAACAGATAAAATTAAAGCGTATGCGTCCTTCGGTTATTTGAATAATAAAGGAACCATAAAAGGACAGTCATTTGAAAGATATACTGCAAGGGCTAATGTAGATATTGCTGCTACTAAATGGCTTTCTTTTGGAACTAATTTAAACTTAAGTTATGGTACGCAACAATATGGGCAATCCGGCACAGGGGTATCTACTGTCGGCAATCCGCAAGGCGGATTATATGAATCCGCAAGAGGAGTATTCCCTTTTGCAGTACCTTTTGATTCTGCCGGTAACAGGATCTCGTTTCCGGGAGCCGATAATGCTGTTAAGACTGTTGTTGATGAATGGAAATATAATATT
>DASYQG010000403.1:0-2846 GCA_036005825.1 Chitinophagaceae bacterium
AGACATACCAGTTATATCTGTTACAGAATTATTTTTTCTAAATGGTTGTTTTTTCCAGTAAGTAAAACTGCGCCAACACCACTCCATTGGACCAAAACGAAAATAATGAAGCCAGATATTACTATAGATGATTTGTAGTGCCCAAACTACTGCCACCACATAATATATTTCATGCCGCTGTAGTTTGCTATACATGCCAAAGCCAACACCATAGAAAAATAAACCACAGAGCAATGATTGTATCAGGTAATTAGTAAACGCCATTTGCCCGACAGGGCGAAGCAATGAGAATAGCCATTTAAACCAGCCTGATTTGTACATCAGCATGATGAAACCCAAAATTCCAATAGAACGGAATGTGCGGGATAATTCGTAAGATGAAAACCAAACTTGTTTTGAGTAATCATACCAATTGAATTTTGCATCAACTTGCTGCTGTAAGCGGAACCACGAAACAGTTAAGCCGACGCTCAATCCAACAATAGTCATCCATAAATATGTTTTTACACTTGCTTGTCCCGTTAATATTCCTATTTTAAAAAATGCCATCCCGATAAACATAAAGAGCATCACATCCCAGATACCGAAATAGAGATAAGATACCAATTGATTGAGATAACGATTGGTGCGATATTCATACAGGTCACCATAACGGCCGGTACTCTTTTCAATATTTTTTTTCATAGCCTTCTGCTTACTTTCTAGAGTGTTCTTGTTTTTGAAATCTTCCATAGCCCCTAATTGCTCCTTTTGAATTAGGGTAAGACTGATTTTAGATGTATCAATTTTTGCAACTAGTTCACCACGATGAATAATTTCTTTATCACGATAAAGGTCCCTGTTCTCTGTTAACAGCATAAAAATGAAACATAACCCTGCGCAGATCAATAATTTTTTTGGCGGCATGTTTCGAAATGCAAACATGATCATGCCAAGCACTGCATAGTCAAGCAATATATCACCCGACCATAGCAAAACAAAAACATCAAACAAAGAGAAAGTGATCAACCATAACTGGCGGCGAAAAAAATAATCTGCGGGCATCATGCCATTTAACTTTTTTTCTTTTCCACCAATGAAAAGAAGAATACCTGCGCCAAACAGCATGGAAAAAACCGCCCTTTGTGTTCCTTCGGGAAACCATTGAACAATTTTCCAGGTAGTAAAATCAATCGTTCCCCATTCATTCAATACAGAAGGATCATGCTGAACAGGAGGGGGCAAAGCAAACGAAGGAATATTCATTAGTAATATTCCAAGAATGGCAATGCCCCTCAGGCTATCGAGAATAACGATACGGTTCTGCTGAGAGACAGGTGCAGTAATAGCTATGACTGTTTCTTTAGCCATTTATTAAAAAACTAGACAATGCCCATTGTATCTGTATTTGCGACATTCTTTTTATCAGATGTTTTTTCCAATAGGTCAAACTTCGCCTTGTCCACTTCACCGGACCGAAACGAAAATAATTAAGAGCTCCTTGCAGTTGTACAGAAAAATCTGAAATAGCGATGGGAGCTATTCCGAACCCAAAGATATTCAGTAATAAAATTCCTGGAATTGCAAATCCGCGGCGACTATCGAAAATAATAATTCTTTCCGGCTGCATGGTTGGCGCAGCCAGCATAGTCGTTGGTTTGGTAGTCATGCAGTTTTCTTTGGTATTTGTAAACGGTGGTGAAAATCTTTTAATAAATATAAAGAAATAATAACGGTATCACTGTCCTTTAACCAGGCGATACCTTGGTCTAAGTATTTTAACTCCTTGGCCTGTAAATATCGGCAACTATCATTTTAATAGTTGTAGTTCCCGTATTCTTTCCGGAATGAATATCCGGACCTGTCATTATTCCCATTCCTGTTTTAAATTCAGTTGGCGTTGCCTTTCCCTCTTTATTTTTTAGTTCAACCATACCGCCATCTACTACATAAACCAAATGATCGGGATGAGAATGCAGCGCTACTGAGTCACCGGGTTTAATTATCAGTTCATAGAATTTCACACCCAATGTATCGGCGAAAACATGTGAAATAACATTTGCTTCAACTTTCACTGGATCCATGGCAGCATCATAAGCGGGCATAGCCGGAGTTTCAGTTTTAGCGGATTCAGTTTTTGCCGCCTCATCTTTTTTTGCTTCATCCTTGCAGGCAACAAATACGAATGCAAATAAAAATACAAGTAACATACTTGCTTTGGTGGTTTTTTTCATGATGTAAAATTTATAATGAGAAAATTGATACAAACTATTTCAGTATCACTTACAGCCTGCTTGGTGCAAATTTTTTTTCAGGGAAAGGTTTATGGTGGCTCAATGTTGATTCTAACGATCAAAGGAGCGTCGCAACAAAAGCCGAATAGTAATTCTTACGCTGGCTACACCTTTATCTTTTCAAACTAAAAACTTTTTTTATTGCCAATATATTTTTCAAACCATTCAACATTTGTCTGCATCGTTTTTAAAATCATGGTTGGTTCTACGGGTCCGTGTGCCTGCCGTGGCATAACAAACATCCGAACCGGAACATTGCGACGACGCAATGCATTATAAAACATAATGCCGTTGCTGATCGGCACACGTTGATCGCCTTCGCAATGTTGTAGCATCACCGGGGTTTTTACATTCTGTACAAAACGCAATGGGGAATGTGCATCATATAAACTCCAGTCATTCCATGGATCAGTTTTAAAATAAGAAGGAAGAAATCCTTCAATATCATCAGTCAGATTTTGAAAACCGAGATCAACTACCGGCGCACCGATGGATGCTGCTTTGAAACGATCAGTATGTCCAACGATCCAGCTACTCATAAAACCACCATAGCTCCAACCCATTACTCCCATT
>DASYQG010000404.1:0-1709 GCA_036005825.1 Chitinophagaceae bacterium
CCCGTTGTTTCATATCTGTTCCCATATATCGCTCAGCAAAGGCAGGAAACTTTGCTTCCAATGCTTTTGCATTGGTTCCGGGTTTTAATAATACATAGGTATAAAAGTCAGACCAGCCCCAGCTTGTATTTGCATTGCCATTTGTAAGCTGTATGTATTTTTCATAATTGATAAGAATATTGAAGCGAATATGTGAATTGGCTGGCAAATCTTCTAAAACTGCTTTTACAACATAATCTTCGTTACGATAATGAAGTGGTTTGCCGATCGGATCTTCATTGCCAAAATATTTCTCTGCAGTTTCTTCTGTTATTACTGCATCATTCAATTCTTTAAATGCGGTAGCAGCGGTTCCTTTTACAAAACGAAATGAAAAAATATTGAACAATGATCCATCCGCATAATAAAGAGTTCCGGGCTCAATTATTTTTTGATCTTTATAGGTAACAATGCCACCTTGCCGCCGAAAACGTGCTGCTTCTTCTATTTCAGGAAAGTCTTTTTTTAATGCTGGTGCAACTGCTGGATAAGTAAATGCAAAGGTTTGTTCCTTTCCTCCTTTTTCTTTTGTCATCATCGGGATACGATATATCCTATCCTTTTTTACATGAGTATCATCATAACTATATTCAAACCGCAAATAATTTATTATTAATAAAAAAGCCGCAACACCAACAGATAAACCAAAAATGTTGATGGCAGAAAATGTTTTATTTTTCCAAAGGCTTCTCCAGGCGGTTTTGAAATAGTTTTTTATCATAGCTATATTTTTATTCGGTTCTTAATGATTTCACAGGGTTAGTCAATGCTGCCCTGATCGTACGTATGCTTAATAATACAAGAGCGATCATCAGCATGCTAACACCGCAGCCAGCAAACACCCACCAACTAATATTGGTACGATAAGCAAAATCCTGTAACCAGTTATTCATTGCCAGCCATGCCAGCGGTGTGGCAATGATAAATGCGATCAGTACAAGTGAAAGCAGGTCTTTTGATAAAAGGGAAACAATTTGAACAACGGAAGCGCCGAGAACTTTTCTTACACCGATCTCCTTAGTCCTCGTATTAGTTGTATAGATAACGAGACCTAGCAAACCAAGACAGCTGATAAAAATGCAAAGTCCCGCCGACCATTTTAATAATCTTGAGACATCCTGCTCCTTTTTATAAAATGCAGCGATCGTTTCATCAAAAAATTCATATTTAAAATCATCTTCCGGGTAAATTTTTTTGAATTCTTTCTCGACTTTTCCAAGTGCTATTTTCCACATACCCGGAGAGCCGGATTCCGACTTTAATGCTATATTAATAACATAACTACTTTTCTCTGCACTTGAATAAACTAAAGGTTTTATCGGCTCATGTGTTGATTTGGTATGAAAATCTTTCAATACTCCTACAATTGGCACTTTTTTACTACCACGATTTACTGTTTTTCCAATTGCGTCCCCGGGATTTGCAAATCCAAACGACCTGGTAAACGATTCATTTACTAAATACTCTTTCACTGTGTCACTTTGAACTGGCAATCTTCCAGCAACAAGTTTCAATTTATAGATATCGAAATATTCAGGATCTGCCATCATCGTTTCTGTCATCAATTCAACTTCTTTTTTTCCATTGTCCATCTTCATTGTGGTAGATGATGAGCCCCCGTGAGCTGGCGAATTGCTTGACAGGCCCACTTTCTCCACTTCCGGCATTTG
>DASYQG010000405.1:0-1941 GCA_036005825.1 Chitinophagaceae bacterium
TTTGCATAAGGCAAAGCCGCAGTCACTAATATTCTTTTATAATCGCTCATCGTTCTTTATTCGTGTGAATTTTTATGTTATCATCTTTTGTTCCTTGTTCATCATCCGTTGCGTCGCACTCTTGTACGTTCAGTTCACTATTCACCACTTCTACTTTGTCACCCTGAGCTTAGCGAAGGGCTATTCATCAGAGAGGAAACAACCAAGGTCTGCAAAAATACCGGATTAAAGACCATTGCCCAAACCATTGGGATTAGCAGATTTTATTTACTTTGGGAAAAATTAAACCAACAATGTCAGCTAAAACAGTCGAAGAAAAATTGCAGGAACTGGGTTTAACACTTCCAACATTACCTGCTTCCAAAGGAATCTATAAGCGTTGTCTTATGGATGGAAAAAATATTTATGTCTCAGGCCATATATCTGTAAATGCTGATGGCAGTTCAATTACAGGAAAACTTGGAAAAGATATGAGCGAAGAACAAGGAAGAACAGCAGCAAGACAATGTGGCCTTGCTATACTTTCTTCTTTAAAAGCCGAATTAGGTGATCTTGGGAAGATAAAAAGAGTAATGAAAGTGCTTGGAATGGTAAATACTACTCCTGATTATGAAAAACACCCCATCGTTATTAATGGCTGCAGCGAATTGTTTGTAGCGCTATGGGGAGAAGACAATGGAAAAGGTGTTCGTAGCGCAGTAGGCATGGGATCGTTGCCGGGTAATGTGGCAGTAGAAATAGAGGCAATGTTCGAAATCTATTAATCGTATGTCTGACAGCTGGTATGAAATAAAAAATATCAATGAGCTGGATTCTCCGGCTCTTGTTGTATTCCCCGATAGAATTAAACACAACATTCAATTGGCTATTGATATGATCGGTGATGTAGATCGTTTACGACCACATATCAAAACAAATAAATCACCTGATGTTGCGAGACTGATGCTAAATGCAGGCATCACGAAATTCAAATGTGCAACGATCGCCGAAGCAGAAATGCTGGCTCTATGCAATGCGCCGGATGTATTGCTGGCGTATCAACCGCTTGGACCAAAACTGGATCGTTTTGCTTCTTTGATAAAAAAATATCCTGCGACAAAATTCTCTTGCCTTACAGATAATATAGATGCTGCTAATGAACAGGCTTCAGTATTTACTGCTAATGATCTTACTGTTCCGGTTTTTATTGACCTGAATGTTGGTATGAATCGTACGGGAATTTCTCCCGATGAAAAAGCAATTGAATTAGCTAAGCATTGTTCAACATTAAAAGGAATTGATCTTGTTGGTCTTCATGCTTATGATGGTCATATCCGTGATGTCGATTTCGAAGCTAAAAAGAAAAAATGCGATGAAGCCTTTACAGCGGTTGAAAAGTTGAATGAAAAACTGAAACTTTCCACGATTGTCATGGGTGGCTCACCAGCCTTTTCAGTTCATTGTAAAAGGAAAAATATTGAGTGCAGTCCGGGTACATTTGTTTATTGGGATAAAGGCTATACTGATCTTTGCCCCGAACAAAAATTTTTACCTGCCGTTGTGTTGGTGACAAGAATTATCTCTTTGCCTTCATCTAACAAAATTTGTACAGATCTTGGTCATAAATCTGTGGCTGCGGAAAATGAAATTACGAGGAGAGTCTTCTTTTTGAACGCAGAAGGATTAAAACCTGTTGGTCAAAGCGAAGAACATCTTGTTTTAGAGACAAACGAAAATCATTCTTATAAAGTAGGTGATATATTTTATGGATTACCATATCATGTTTGTCCAACTGTTGCTTTGTATGAAAGAGTTTATACAATAGAAAATGGAAATGTAACTGGTGAATGGAAGAATATAGCGAGGGACAGAAAGATAACTGTTTAAAGTTTGAAGTTTGAGGCTTGATGTTACCTCAAACTTCAAACCTCGAACCTCAAACTAAAATCGAATGTTTATCGT
>DASYQG010000406.1:0-6656 GCA_036005825.1 Chitinophagaceae bacterium
TTATTATTATAAGTTGTTGCAATATTTTGCGCCTTATAAAGATGCACAAATTGGTATCCCTGTTTATACCGATTCAAAAGGCCCTTTTACAGGCGTTACTATACCTCGCAGCTCCCAGGCGGAAGTTTTTAAATTCATCATTGATCAGTTGACGGAGGCACTTAATTCTTCTGCACCGACAGATGCGAATTATAATGTGCTTTACAGGAAAGTGTTTATAAATAATTTTCTTGCACAGGTATATTGGTATAAAGCAGAATCAGGTGCTAAAGAAACAGGTGACTATGCACAAGCAAAGAAGTATGCAAATGATGCTTTGTCAGGGATCACACTTCCGGCAACACAAACAGATTATGTCAATTCTTTGAATGGTGCTTATGATTACCCGGTGTATCAGCGCTACGGTGGTTCAAGCACTTTCAGCGATAACACTTATGGTTTAGCATTTGGAACTACAGCTTTTAAACCACATATAGCTCCTGATTTTTATGCTCTTTTCGATGCTAATGACTACCGGTTTAAAACATTCATACTCGCTAATCAAACGATCAGCCGCCCGGTTGTAACATCACCCAGTAACTATACAACAGCATACAATCTTTTTAAACCGGAAGAGGCTTACCTGATCAAGATCGAGGCTACATTAAAAGACCCGCAGAGTGGTTCTGAAGCAGAAGCAAGAACACTTCTTAATGCTTTCAGAAGAATGAGAGGAGTTAATTCAGATTATACAGGTACTGATATGAAGCAGGAAATTATAAATGAAAGAAGAAGAGAATTTCTTTTCCTTAATGACTTCCGTTGGATAGATATGAAAAGATTTGGGATAGGAACCACCCGTGATAACATGGTGATGTTTGGCAAAAGCTATACAGTTACTGTAGATCCTAATGGCTATCAATTTGCATTGCCAATTCCCGTGGATGAAGAATTAAGACTTAATCCGGCAATGACTGCGAACCCTAATTGGAACGAAATTATCTTTTAAAAATCAAAAACTAATTTGATATGAAATTTATAAATCAATTCTTCAAAGCGACCATGCCGCTTATAGTATTCACGCTGTTGATGCAGGCATGCACTAAAGAGGGTTTTGATGATTATGCGATGTCAGAAGTTAAAGTTGACTCCATCGGCTTTTCAGCAGGAAGCCCTTCTTTGAATGCTGACGGACAAGCTGCACTCTCCTTTATCATACAAGCTTATTCAAAAAAGCAAGTTACTATTAGTGGTGTTACAAGAGATAGTATGGTATTGATCCCTTCAGACAGGATACCAGACAGTGATAAAAAAGTATTTGATGAAACCGGCAAAGAAGTAGGTCTGAAATTTTCAACCACACTTTCTTCCCCGGCCACCAAATCCTTTTATGCGAAAATTGGAGATATACAGTCTGTTACTACGCAGGTAGCGATCAAAACACCTGGTACAGCTTATTCCAAGATCATTATCCCGGTTGTTATTCATGTTTTTGAATTAAAGAAAACAGACCCAAAACGATATCCATGGTATGTAGAAGTGGATTATAAAAGATTGCAGGATATGATAGATGGAATGAATACCATGTTTAACCGAAAAGGTACATCTACGCCAAATGGTATGAGTGCAAATGTTGAATTCGTTCTTGCACCTACCGGACCAGATGGAAAACCTTTAGAAAAGGCCGGCTATAATATGTTTGAGTATTTAAGTACGCAGGCTTTGTCCAGTACTGCAAACGCTGCTACAATCATAAAAGCAAATGCTGCCAAACTTTTATGGGACCCTAAGAAATATCTGAATATTTGGATATTGCCATCATCAGTTTTTTACCTGGGTATTACTAATGCAAAACCAGGATATACTTTATCGGCCACACCTTTACCAGGAGTGACAATGACAAAAGTGTCATCGGTGAGTGACGTGCCATTAACTGAGCCTGAAAAAGTCGGGCTGATGATGAGCCGTGATGAATTGTATTCTGCATTAAGAGGCCCTGCTGCTAATATTGGGTTTAGGCTCGGTAATTTTTATGGACTGTTCCGTTCATATTATTATACAACTGAACCTAATTACACAGATTATTGTGTTGATACACAGAAATGGCTGGTCAATCAACTTCGGAACGTTTATAAGATTGACAAGGATGGTATCCTGTTCGGCGCCGAAAACGTGATGGATGCAACTTTTACTGATGGCAATATCGAAGGCGGTCAAAACCTTGTATCACGAGTTAACACATTTACAGCTGAACAAGTGAAGCGGATAAGATATGTAATTGAAAACTGCCCTGAGAGAATGGCATGGCAGTAATATGATTAAAGTTTTAATACAACTATAAATGTTATTTCTTATGCAGGGGTTAGGTATTTGCAATTTGTAACCCCTGCTTTTTATCAACTATTTTCTATCATGATCTATTTCATCTGTCGTTCAGCATTTGTGTTATCCATATTATTGTCGAGTCATGATTTGTTTGCACAGGTAAATGATCAACGAGGGAGCAATTATCAGCAGCATGTAAATTATTCGATGCAGATTGATTTTAATGCAGCAGAGAATAAGTTTAATGGTTATCAAAAAGCTATTTACAGTAATAACTCTCCTGATACATTACAAAATATTTTCTACCATCTTTTTTATAATGCTTTTCAACCAGGCTCCGCAATGGCGGAAAGAGCAATGAATATCAAAGACCAGGAAGGAGCCATTGTGCGGAAGATGATGTCATTAAAGCCCGATGAATACGGGTATCAGCTGATCGATTCATTGAAAATAAATGGCAAACAACAGCGATTCAATATTGCTGGTACCATCATGAAAATATTTTTGGACAAATCTATTGCTCCGCAGACTGAGACGGTCATTGAGCTGTGGTTTAAAAGCCAGGTTCCGAAAATGATCATACGCACCGGTAGAGACAATAGTGAACAGGTCGCCTTTACAATGACACAGTGGTATCCAAAAATAGCAGCTTATGACAGGTCCGGATGGCATACAGAAGAGTATATACGAAGAGAATTCTTTGGACCATTTTCTGACTTTGATGTTTCTATAAAAATTGATAAACGCTATTGTCTTGCAGCAACAGGTGTTTTACAAAATGCAGAAGAGATCGGCTATGGTTATGAAACTAAGAAACTGATCAATAATCCGGGCAATGGAAAATATTTAACCTGGCATTTCAAAGCAAACAAAGTACATGATTTCGCCTGGGCGGCAGACACCAGCTATCGTCATACGCAAAGGCAAACGAATAATGGAATGCAATTGCATTTTTTCTATAAACCATCTACAGCTACTATAGAAGATTGGAATGATCTGCCGGGGCAAGTGGAAGATATCTTCAAATGGATGGAAAAAAAAGTAGGTCCGTACCCTTATCCTCAATATTCATTGGTACAAGGAGGAAGTGGTGGTACGGAATACCCGATGCTGACAATGATCTTAGGAAAGAGACCTGTGTCAAAAGGTATTTCAAAAGGATACCCGATCATCACTCTTGCCATTCATGAGATCATGCATAATTGGTGGTATGCTGTTGTGGCCAACGATGAAAACAGGAATGCATGGCTTGATGAAGGATTCGCATTATTCTTTCAATATGAATATACAGATGCGATATCGAATAAAAAGGATAGCGATCGATCCATAAAAGCTTCTTATGATTATATGTTACCTCCTTCAAGAAAAGGAGTAGTGGAACCAATGACGACACCAGCTGATTTCTTTGATGCAAACTGGGGTTATACTATTGCAGCGTATCATAAAGGAGCTATTTTTTTGGACCAGTTAAGATATATCACTGGCGAAGAATCTTTTTGGAAAGGAATGCGGGCATATTACAAAAAGTGGTCCTTTGCTCATCCTGACGGAGATGATTTCATTCTCTGCATGGAACAAACCTCGGGTATGCAATTGAAATGGTATCTCGATTTATGGACGAAGACAACCAGGAATATCGATTATGCTCTCGGAACAATTGAAAGAAAAGATCATGAAACCATCATTCCGCTATTGCAAAAAGGATTAATGCCAATGCCGGTAGATGTATTGATCGAATTGAAGGATGGATCGAAACTAAACTATACCATACCTCAAGCTTCAATGTATGGAGAAAAAAATGAAAAGGATCTAAAGGTTGCAAAACCATGGTCATGGACCAATCCTCAATATAATCTTACGATCCCGGTCGAATATGATCGTATCAAAAAGATAGAGATCGACCCTAATAAATGTCTTTTTGATTTGAATCGTGCTAATAACAGCATTGACCTGTCCGAAACAAAAACTTTAGTGTACTGATTAAAATAGTTGTGATCATGCGTAGAAGAATTTGCTGGGTATTATTTTTCTCTGTGTCAACACTGTTGTTGCATGCACAGGGGAATTTGCCAAAGACTGAAGATTGCACAGTTACTGTGTGGCTGAAGAATCCAACAAGTAAAGAAATAATTGTTGATATAGATCCGATAACTCTTTCTCCGCGACGCACTGTCCGAAATCAGAAAAGAATGCTGCTGGATAATAAGAATAAAGGGGTTTTAAAAATTGCGTTAGAAGGTCCTTCGATCATAAAATTAATGCAGGCATTCAAGGATAGCTCGGTAGAATATATTGCTCTTCCAGGAGTTGATATAGTTTTTCACTTTGATGCAGAGGGAAAAGATACAACTGAATATAATGACATAGGACTAAGGGAAAATTATTTCTATAACGATATACTAACTAAATGCCGTGAACGACTAAAAGCGATCCCTCAACAGGATCCGGAATTATATTTAAAAAACTGGGAACAGGAACACAACGCAATGCAGGAATTGATAGCATCTGCTAAAGCATCTGGTATGTCACCCGCCTATACTGACTGGATTTTCCAAAGCATCCAATCCTTGTTTCAAAGTGAATTGTGTCGCCAACTGGTGAACTATGTAACGATCACCCGCCGATGGCCTGCTAATATGGAAGAATATTCGAAGAAGATCAGCTCCTTTACCACGGCTCAATTCAATCAACCCGGTTTGTTTACCCGGGAAACAGATAAAGAGTTAGCGGAAAGTTATTACTT
This sequence comes from Chitinophagaceae bacterium, assembly GCA_036005825.1. Taxonomy (GTDB): domain Bacteria; phylum Bacteroidota; class Bacteroidia; order Chitinophagales; family Chitinophagaceae; genus VBAS01. The sequence continues at coordinate 5,048 of DASYQG010000406.1, forward strand.
GTATTATTCTTTGATACAGGATAAGAAAAAAAAGCTGCCTGCACCGGGTACTGAAGCAACCTATCGCAATGCAATAAACTATGCAAAGAAAGTAACAGCAGGTGGGCCGAGGAATATTATGCTTCGTTACCTGGTAACTTCTGCAACGGCACATACTACGGACACAAGTTTTCTAACATGGATGCAGAAGACTATTGTTTTCGATAAGCAACTTGGGCATCTCCCAAAGATGATAAACGACAAACAAAACTTATTACGAAAAACAGGCAAGGACAGCGCTGCTCCTTATTTCGAAGCAACCGATATTTCGGGGAATAAGTTTTCCTATAAGAGTTACGAGGGTAAATATTTATTTATAGATATCTGGGCAACATGGTGTGTTCCCTGCAGAAAAGAGATCCCTTATCTCGAACAGTTGAAACAAAAATATACAGGCCGATCGATTGAATTCATTAGTGTTTCTACAGATAAAAATGTAGATGCGTGGAAAAAATTTATAGAGTCGACTGATAGTAAAGATCAGTTTCATTCCATTCAAGACAATGTATCCAGTGTGAATAAGGTATATGGTGCCGATCTGATCCCTGCTTTTGTATTGATTGACCCCCGGGGTAAAATAGTCAATCCAACCAGCTTTCGGCCTTCTGATCCTGCATTGGGGTTATTGCTTGATGAATTACTTAAAAAAAATAATACGCAAACTATCCAATAAAAATTTTATGAAAAGAATCAAGTTCATTTTGCTGGTTGTGATATTAGTATCCTTTACAAAAGCAAAGGCAGATGATGGAAGTTTTAACCTGTCAGTATCATCCGATGGTAAGCTGATCCTTCAAACAGTACAATTGATAAATGCGGCTGGATATAATAAAACGATAACGAAAGAAGATAAACAATTTGTTTTTAGTAATTCTGTTGATCGGTATGGTGGTGTGTACTCGCTATCCGTTATCTATCTTGATCAGGCTTCAAAGAAGACAAATGGTGTCAATATTCAATTATTCCTAAAAGCTGGTGATACAAAATTGGTTTTCCACGGTAGTGCTGGAAAATATAGTTTGACCGGAGCATCAGCAACTGCTCAAAAAGATTTTGAAGCGTTTGTTTCCAGGGACCAGGTTTATTTAAAGAAAGTAATGGAATTTGATTCAAAGTTACACCAGTACCAGGAGTCTGGAAATAGAAAGGCGGCAAATGAAATGAAAGAAGATCTTTCCGAAGCTAAAGAGGACAGGAAAAAGAAGGTATATGAATCTTATATTCTCCAACATCCAAATGATGACCTGTCTCTTCGTGTGATGGAAATATACAGTGCGATCAATAGCGAAAACCCGTTGGAAGTAAAATTACTTTTATCAACATTGGGAAAGGATCTGCAGGAGACTGAACAAATGATCGAAGTGAGAAAAAATGCAGAAGAGAATGAAAAGTTTATGCAAGGAGTAAAAGCTCCTGATTTCACACAGACAGATACCAGTGGAACCGCCGTTACACTTTCTTCATTGCAAGGAAAATATGTGTTGATCGACTTCTGGGCCAGTTGGTGCAAACCATGTCGTGCACAAAATCCTTCACTGGTGCGCCTTTATAAAAAATATAATGAAAATGG
>DASYQG010000407.1:0-2737 GCA_036005825.1 Chitinophagaceae bacterium
TACGCTTTAAAAGATCTGAGTAATAGTAGTGCATCTGGATTAGGAATTGACTGGTGTGTTTCACCCCAACTTGCAAGAGAGTTGACAAAAAATAAGATCACTTTGCAAGGAAATTTTGACCCGGCAAAATTGCTGGCGCCAATTCCGCAAATTAAAGAATGGGTGAAAGAAATGATCGATGGATTCGGCACGCAGAATTATATTGCCAATTTAGGGCATGGCATTACACCAAATGTTCCTGTTGATCATGCAAAAGCATTTGTAGAAGCAGTGAAGGAATATTCCTTGGTCACTTCATGAGCGTATAAGTCATGAACACAAAAGAAACATGGATATCATTCATTCACGATCTGCAAGACCGCATTTGTTCTGCATTGGAGAAAATAGATAGTAAAGTCATTTTCGTTGAAGATAAATGGGAAAGAGCGGAAGGCGGTGGCGGTAAGACTAGAGTCATCGCTAATGGAGATGTATTTGAAAAAGGTGGCGTGAATACTTCTGTTGTTTATGGCGAAGTGAATGATGCTATGAGGACGCAACTCAAGATCGATGGTGCAAAATGGTTTGCTTGCGGTTTGAGTTTAGTGATTCACCCCTTGAACCCATTTGTTCCTACTGTTCATTGTAATTACCGGATGTTTGAACTGTATAACAGCAATGACGAACTAATTGATCGATGGTTCGGCGGCGGTACAGATCTGACTCCTTATTATTTATTTGAAGAAGATGCTATACATTTTCATCAAGCCTATAAAGATGTATGTGATGCATTTGATCCTTCGTTCTATTCAAAATTCAAAAAAGAATGCGATAATTATTTTGTGAATTGGCATCGAAATGCAGAACGAAGAGGAATAGGCGGTATTTTTTATGATTATCAAAGACCGGGTGAAAAACAAGACGTAAATTTCTGGATGAATTTTGGTCAGAAATGTGGGAATGCTTTTATAGACGCCTATATTCCTATTGTAGAAAAAAGAAAGAACATTGCATATACTGAAGAAAACAAATATTGGCAGGAGATACGAAGGGGACGGTATGTTGAGTTCAATTTAGTGCATGACCGCGGTACTTTATTTGGCTTAAAAACAAATGGACGGATTGAAAGCATTTTAATGAGCCTTCCTCCAACGGTTCGTTTTGAATATAACTACCAATCAAAGGAGGGAACGCCGGAAGCGGACTTGATAGATGCTTGTTTGTATCCAAGAGAATGGGTAAAATAGTAATACAAAAAATATAAATTCAAAAATGAAAACAGCGTTAGTAATCATCGACATTCAAAATGATTATTTCCCTGCAGGGAAGTATGAATTAGTAAACAGTGTGGAGGCCAGCTTGAAAGCCAAAGATCTATTGGAGCATTTCAGGCAAAGGAATTTACCTGTTGCACATATTCGCCATTTGTCGGTGCGGCCGGGATCTACTTATTTTATACCGGGGACAGAAGGTGCAGAAATTCATGCCAATGTACAGCCACTACAAAACGAGAAGATCGTAACAAAGAATTTTCCGAATGGTTTCAGAGAAACTGATCTGCATGATTATTTACAGGAACAGCAGATCGAACACATGGTTATTTGCGGAATGATGTCACACATGTGTATTGATTCCACAGCTCGTGCCGGCAGGGATTTAGGATATCGGATTACGATTGCGGAAGATGCGTGTACTACTAAGGATTTATTTTTCCAGAAACAAAAAATACCAGCGCAGCAAATTCATCAGGCTTTTATGGCAGGATTGAGTTATTACTATGCAGAAATCAAAACCTCCCTACAAGTAATTGAACAATTTAAAGAATTTAAAAATGTACTTACAACGACGGAATAGAATATTAAGACAATCACCAGCCATCCGTTCATTGATTGCTGAAACAAGTCTTTCCCCTAACGATTTCATTGTTCCATTATTTATTGATGAAGGAAAAAATGTCAAAACAGAAATTGCTTCTATGCCTGGTTATTACCGGAATAGTTTGGATATAACAGTAACCGAAGTAAAAGAGCTATGGAGCATGGGATTAAAGAGTGTGTTGCTATTTGTAAAATCAAAAGACGAATTAAAAGATAATACCGGTAAAGAGGCATGGAACAGAGATGGATTGATGCAACGAAGCATCAAAGGCATTAAAGATGCAGTACCTGAAATGTACGTAATGACGGATGTTGCCCTTGACCCTTATTCTTCCTATGGGCATGATGGCATTGTAAAAGATGGAGAAATTGTAAATGATGAAACGGTTGAAGCATTGGTGAAGATGAGCATCAGTCATGCAGCTGCGGGAGCTGATATGGTTGCACCCAGTGATATGATGGATGGTCGCATTGGCGCAATAAGAAAAGGATTAGAAGAAAATGGTTTCACCAAGACAGGCATTATGAGTTACAGCGCAAAATATGCATCTTGTTTTTATGGCCCTTTCCGTGATGCGCTCGATTCTGCGCCGGGTTTCGGCGATAAAAAAACTTACCAGATGGATTATTCGAATCGCATCGAAGCAGTAAAAGAAACATTGATGGATGTGGAAGAAGGTGCTGATATTGTAATGGTAAAACCAGCGTTGAGTTATTTAGATATTATTCGTGAAGTAAAGAATGCGGTGAATGTTCCGGTAAGTGCATACAATATCAGTGGAGAATATGCCATGATAAAAGCTGCAGCGAAAATGGGTTGGATAAACGAAGACAAAGCAATCCTGGAAGTGTTGACATCAATTAAAAGAGCCGGCGCTGAT
>DASYQG010000408.1:0-21996 GCA_036005825.1 Chitinophagaceae bacterium
AAATAATATTCGTTCGAGAATATTTTCTGCAGGGCTCTTTTTTACTTCTATAATTTTCCAGTCACTGCTTTTGTTAAAAAAAGTTTTTACCCCAAAAGCAGCACCCCAATAAAGATTAGTAGCTGCATCTTGTCCGTTTCCCATTTTCGCTGGCACGGGAACAATACCCTGGTATTTATTATCGCATAAGGCTACAAAAACATGAATAGTTTTTAAACCGGATTCCTTTTTCGTAGACATCGACTTTTGAAAAGCTGCAGAGTCAACAGGTTTTAAGGTTGTATCTTTTATACTGCCGGGTGAATTTCCGGAACAGGCATATAGAAAAAATAAAAAGCAAACGGAGATATTGATCCTGTAGCACATAACTAGATCATAGATGAGGATACGGGTAAATTCCATAAATCAGAATAACGATTTGCCGCGACGACTTCTGCCACCAAGACCCAATACACCCAGTAAACTCCTTACAATTGTGTTACCAGCAGTTCGTGTCATACTTTTTACGATGGGGTCATCAAAAATTGTTTTATCCTCTTTTGCTGATCTTTTTTCAGTCTTCTCCTCCGCCTTTCTTTGTTTAATTTGCTCATCTTCTTTAGCGGCTTCAGCCAGCTTCTCATTTAAAATTTCATAGGCACTCTCACTATCCACTATTTTATTATACTTCGCAGCAATTTTTGATTTACTTATCAACCCATCAATTTCTGCTTCTGTTAAAATATCCATCCGGCTTTGAGGAGGTCGTAGCATGCAGTGAACAAGTGGAGTCGGAATACCTTTTTCATTCAGCATTGTAATTAATGCTTCCCCAATGCCAAGCTGAGTGATCAGGTCTTCTGTTTTATAAAATTCAGTTTCAGGATAATTTTCTGCAGTTTGTTTAATTATTTTTCTGTCAGCAGCAGTAAACGCTCTTAAAGCATGCTGCACTTTTAATCCTAACTGGGCAAGCACAGAAGCAGGTACATCCATCGGGTTCTGTGTACAAAAGAAAATCCCAATCCCTTTTGAACGGATCAATTTGATGATAGTTTCGATTTGCTGCAATAATGCGTGGCTGGCTTCCTGGAAAATAAGATGCGCCTCATCAATGAACATTACCAGTTTGGGTTTATCAAGATCACCTTCTTCAGGACAAGTAGCATATAACTCAGCCAACAATTGCAACATGAATGTTGAAAAAAGTTTTGGCTTATCCTGCAGATCAGTAACACGAACAACGGAGATCATTCCGCGACCATCGTCATTGATTCGCATCAGGTCATCTATATCAAAACTTGTTTCACCAAAAAATATATCTGCACCTTGCTGCTGCAATTCTATTACTTTTCTTAAAATAGTTCCTGTGGAAGTAGTTGAAATTTTTCCGTAGGCCTTTTCCAATTCAGCTTTTCCTTCATCACTTACATATTGCAACACTTTTATAAAATCCTTCAGGTCGAGCAAGGGCAGCTTCGTGTCATCACAATATTTAAAGATCATGGCAACAAAACCGCCCTGTGTATCATTTAATCCCAGAATTTTTGAAAGCAATACTGGACCAAATTCGCTTACTGTTGCTCTTAACCTTGCTCCTTTCTGATTACTTAGCGTAAGCAATTCGGTTGGATAAGCCGTTGGCTTAAATTCAACGTTTAGTTTTTGAACTCTTTCTTTTATTTTATCATTTTCAAGACCTGCGGCAGCAATACCACTGAGATCGCCTTTGATATCCATCATCACAACCGGCACACTTGCATCACTTAAAATTTCACTTAGCACTTGTAATGTTTTTGTTTTACCAGTACCTGTTGCTCCCGCGATTAATCCGTGACGATTCATTGTTTTTAACGGAAGTAAAACTGCAGCATCGCTTACCACCTCACCATCCAATACTCCGCAGCCGATCTTGTATGATTCACCTTTGAAAGTATAACCGGCTTTAATTACTTCAGAAAATTTTGCTTTGTCTTGCATTGAAAAATTTTAGGAAAGATAATGGAAATGAAAGAATTAGTGCCGCATTAAGTCACTTGAGCATTTCTTTGAAAGGAAATTATTTTCCTATAAAAGGAATATATTTATTGTTTATCAATAAATTTATTTTATCTTGAATTCAAATCGCTGATATGAGAAAATATAGAATAAGCATTATTGCTACAATTATTGCGGTATTAATCACTTCTTATTTGGCCTTAATATATTTTGGACTCAGTTCATCAACGGGTCCCTTTCCAATGGGCTCTTATATTAGCTATCCAGAAAATGATACTTCCTTTAACAATCTTTTTTCTAGCGCATATGTTAACGATTCGCTTCCGCATTATGAATACAGAAGAATTGAAGATAGCCTGAAACAAATACGGTCTACTGAGGAATTGGATAATAAAAGCGGCGGAAGTGGACAAAGATTTGGCTCAGTAGGTTTTTATAGCATTACTAAAAATAGGAATCCTCTGTATTATAATTTAAATAAAGAAGATCCTGAGTTAAAGCGGATGTCTGACAGTCTTGACATTGTTGGTAAAAAATTTATCAACGTTACCGACAAAGACAGTATAAGTAAAATCAAAGAAGAATTAGGAAATATTACCTGGAGAATAAATGTCAGGAGTAATGAATTAACTAGAGAAAGACAAAAGAAAGAACAAAAACTTTATTACTTAGGTCTCGAAGGCTACCAATTACACTATGACAGCGAATTCTTCGTTCAGAACGGAAACTATTATATAACCGTTGTAAAATGGGACACGGTAATCAAAAGGAAATATGATTCTACAAAAGTTGGCCATTATGAACGAAAAGAGATTGCAGTAAGATATTCAAAGGATGACGAAAGAATTTTAGTCCCGATCAGCAAAAAAAAGTATGATTTTTTCAAGACAGCTCTAGCTGCATTCATATTTATTTCTATTTTCTTTTTGATATATATATTTATTGGTTTACCGATCCAGATCCTTATTGATATTTCAAAAGGCAAAGCTTTTACAAAAGAAAACATCAGAAGGTTTAAGCTGATGGCTTATGTGTTATTCGTTTGTACATTCTTAAAAGTATTCTCGCCATATATTTTGAATCTCTTTTACAGGAAGATAATACCCAAAGAGTTTCAACTTGAGCCGGTGATTTCTGCTACAATAAACAACATTTATTTATTTTTAATTGCTTTAGTACTCTTTTTTGTTGGAAAGGCATTTCAAAAGGGATATAATCTGCAACAAGAACAAGACTTAACTATTTAATCATGCCCATCGTCGTAAACCTTGATGTGATGCTTGCCCGACGCAAAATGACACTTACTGAACTGAGTGAACGGGTAAATATCACCATTGCTAATCTGAGTGTGTTAAAAAGCAGTAAAGCAAAAGCAATACGCTTTTCAACACTGGAAGGAATATGCAGAGTGCTGGAATGCCAGCCCGGCGATATTTTAGAATATATGAATGAGAAGGATTATAAAAAGCTAATGGGCTTGTAAAATTTTAAAATTCAAATCATAGATCTTCTTCTCTTTCCAGCATTAATATAGCGCTTTGCGGCACGATAAAATATTTTTCCTTCTCATACATCACTTCAGTAGCACCGCTTAATAAGAATATTGCAAGATCACCTTCCTTTGCCTGCAATGGCACATACTTTACCTGGTCATCATCCTGTTTCCAGGGTTCATCATCAACAGGCATTGGTATTGCATAGCCGGGGCCGGTTTTAATAACATACCCTTGCTGCACTTTTTCTTTTTCCTGCACACCGGGTGGCAAATAAAGACCACTTGCCGTTCTTTCATCCGGTCTTGTTGGTTTTATCAATACCCTGTCACCAATGACAACCAGTTTTTTTAAACGATTATCGGGAGTAAGATGCATTGCCATAAAATGATTAAACAACAAAAATAATGGAGTTAAATGGTTCACTTATCCAAGGCCTGTCAACTCTTTTAACAAAAAATTGAAGCCGGATTCTTTAACCCCGGAATTGCTTTATCTTTATTTGCAAATACTAATAACTCAAAACGAAAGTCATGGAAGGAAAGAAACCTAAAATTTTGTTGTGCGAAGATGATCAGAACCTCGGAACTGTTCTTAAAAATTATCTTGAATTGAACGATTATGAAGTAACACTTGAAAGAGACGGTCGTCTTGGTCTTGCCGCATTTCAACGTGAAAAATTTGATATCTGCCTGCTGGATGTGATGATGCCCAATATGGATGGCTTTACACTGGCAGAAGAAATAAGAGATGTTGATCCGGATATCCCTTTGTTCTTCCTCAGCGCCAAAACAATGAAAGAAGATGTGATACAAGGCTATAAACTTGGCGCCGATGATTATATCACGAAACCTTTTGACAGCGAAGTATTGCTGTTGAAAATAAAAGCAATTTTGAAACGCAACGAAGAGATCAATAAAGAAGCGGAGAACAAAGAATTTGATCTTTCCACTTATCATTTCAATCCAAAACTTCGCCAGCTCATACACGGTGGCATTACACAAACATTATCACCAAAAGAAAATGAGTTGCTGAAAATGCTGGCTGAACATCTTAATGATCTTTTACCAAGAGAAGCAGCCTTAAAAAAGATCTGGGGCAGTGATACTTATTTTAACGGCCGCAGTATGGATGTTTATATTGCCAAGCTTAGAAAATATTTAAAAGACGATACAAGGATCGAGATCGTGAATATCCATGGAAATGGATTTAGGTTGGTAGTTCAATAAACAGAATCACGATTTAATTGATTAAAAAGGATTAGGAGGAGACTTTTGATCCTTTTTTTATGAAACCCGTCCATTAGAATTAGGTTTTGGTTTCCCTGCAATGGTGTTACGATTAATCACATCATCTTTTTCACAATCTTTCCCAGCATCATCAATCCATAATCCATATCCTCATTCCATGGTTTACCAAAACTGATACGAATGAAATTGTTGTAATTGCAGCGTACGGAAAATATCTTTCCAGGGACTACAGAAATATGATGTTTCATTGCTTCTAATCTTAGTTTGGAAGCATTTACTTTTTTAGGTAACTCCACCCACAATACAAAACCTCCCTGTGGCCGTGATAATTTAGTTCCTTCAGGAAAATATTCAATAATGGCTTGTGTGTATTTCAAATACTGTGTGTGCAAAGCCCTGCGAAGATTCTTTAAATGATATTCATATCGTCCATTACCTAAAAAATGTGCCATGGCGGCTTGCGTTAATGATGGTGAACTGATATCACTGGTTCTCTTTATCTGCTTTACATCTTCTATAAATTTTCCCGGAATCGTCCAGCCGATACGATAGCCAGGTGCTAATGATTTAGATAACGAAGCACAATGCATCACTAAACCTTTGGTGTCATAATATTTACAGGTACGTGGACGGCTTCTACCAAAATACAACTCTCCATAAATATCATCTTCAATCAAGGCAATATTGTGTTTGGTGATTATTTCCACCAAACGTTTTTTATTTTCCTCAGGCATACAACTGCCGGAAGGATTATTGAAGTTGGGCGTAACAATACAAGCTTTGATATTAAATTTCTCAATGGATTTTTCCAGGCAATCAATATCCAAACCTGTAGCAGGATTGCTGGAAATTTCCACCACTTTCAATCCCATGTTTTCAAGTGATTGGTAAATGCCAAAGTAGTTAGGACTTTCCACAGCTACAGTATCGCCATTCTGAGTTACGGCTCTTAAACATAAATTGATCGCTTCCAAACAACCGGAGGTAACAATGATGTCATCCGATTTAAATTTTCCACCCCAGTTAAAAGCCAGCTTGACTATTTGTTTACGCAGATCAATATTGCCTTGTGTATTTTCATAACCAATACAATGATCTTTGCTTTTGCGTAAAGCATGAATTACTGATTTATTAAGTTTCGCCGTCGGTAATAAAGAAGCATCCGGTACAGCAATCGCAAAATTCATTTTTATATGAGAAGAAATGTCACCGTAGATAGAATTTATCGTTTCCTTTACACTCACCTCACTGGAGACAGGTTCTGGCTGAATAACCTTTGGCAAATCAGGGAAGCGTCTGAAATTGAAACGTACATAATAACCACTCTTTGGTCTTGATTCGATTAACCCTTTTCCTTCCAAATGGTAATAAGCCTGGAAGGCGGTACCCATGCTGATGCCATATTCTTCACTCAGTAAACGAACAGAAGGAAGTTTGTCGCCAATCTTCAATATGTCATCTGCTATCATCCTTTCTACACCGTTGGCAACTTGAAGGTATAAGTGGTCGTCGGTTGAAAATTTAGTTGTACGCATGGCTGAAAAATTCAAAATTAAAAAGTCAATAATTGTCCTCCGGTATGGTTGTCCTCCTTTTCTATTGGGAGAAAATAGATGTTAAAAAATCTGATCTAGTCAAAATTACAAAAACTGAATCTGTTTTAATGCATTTTTTTTGAACAATTTTGTTCTGTCAAAAAAATAATCACACACTGTGATCAGCATGAAACGGATTAACCAACAGTAATTCTCTTGTGAATTTCACAGCGTAAATGAAACAACATTATATGCTCGACTCAAACACGACTGTACTGGAGGAGACAATTGACCCCTCCAATTGGGAGGAACTTCGTGAAACCGGTCATCGCATGCTGGATGATATGATCAATTATGTAAAACAATCATCCGATAGAAAAGTGTGGCAGCCTATTCCCGCTTCTGTAAAAGAAGCATTGGATACGGCTGTTCCCCGGGAAGAAAGTAGCCTTGATGAAGTGTACGATTCATTTCAGAAAAATGTATTGCCTTATGCATTAGGTAACACACATCCCCGTTTTTGGGGGTGGGTTTGTGGTAATGGTTCGGCAACAGGTATGCTGGCAGATATGGTGGCTTCTGCAATGAATCCAGCTACGTCTTTCGGTGAACATGCTGATCTATATGTTGAAAAACAAGTGCTCGACTGGACAAAAGAAATATATGGTTTTCCCAAGAGCAGTTCCGGCATATTAACGACAGGAGCATCCTTAGCTAATATATTAGCGATTACAATAGCAAGAAATTTTTTTAATAAAGAGATACGCAAGAAGGGAATAAGGAATTTAAATGGACAGTTAGTAGTGTACGCATCAGCAGAAACACATAGTTGTTTGCAGAAAGCAGTGGAGCTATTAGGCATTGGCAGTGAAAACTTAAGAAAGATAGCAGTGGACGAAAATTTCCAGGTAAGGATTGATTTATTAGAAGAACAGATTCAGCAAGACAAAGCCAATGGCTTCCTGCCTTTTTGTATCGTGGGCAATGCGGGAACAGTAAACACCGGTGCAATTGATGACCTGGAAACTTTAGCGGCGATAGCAAAACGCGAAGGTTTGTGGTTTCATATTGATGGCGCATTTGGTGCAGTACCTAAATTATTGCCGGAGTACACAGAAAGATTGAAAGGAGTAGAGTTAGCAGATAGTATTGCGTTTGATTATCACAAATGGTTCTATGTGAATTATGATGTAGGTGGAGTATTAATTAAAAATGCACAGGCACATAAAGAAGCCTTTGAAATTAATGCCAATTACCTGGCTCATCACGAAAGAGGAATTATTGCCGGTGATCTAAACTTTAATCATTTAGGTATTGAACTCTCAAGAGGATTCCGTGCATTGAAAGTTTGGATGATGTTAAAGGAACAGGGAATTGAAAAGTATCGCCGACTGGTAAGACAAAATATCCAGCAGGCAAGATATTTGGCTGAACTGGTACAAGCTAATGATCAATTGCAACTGATGGCACCAGTACCGATGAATATTGTTTGTTTCCGCTTTTATAAAGAAGGTCTATCGGCAGAAAAATTAAATGCATTGAACAAAGAGATCCTAATGCAATTACATGAAAGCGGAATTGCTGCTCCATCTTTCACCATCATCAAAGGAGCGTATGTGATACGAGTAGCGATAACAAATCACCGGAGCAAAGGAGAAGATTTTGAGATTTTAGTCAACGAAATACAAAGATTAGGAGAACAACTTTTAAATACAGATTAACATGTCACGCAAAGAATTAAACAGGGCTTATATAGCATTGGGATTAGTAAGTTTTTTCTGGGGAACAACTTTCATTGCCGCCAGGATAGGAGCACAATATATGCCCGGTTTATTTCTTTCTGCGGTCCGGCAATTCTCCTCAGGTTTGTTGATGGTAAGTTTCTTTCTACTGAAAGGATATAAACTTCCTGATTGGAAATCCTTAAAGCAGATCACGATACAGGGGATATTTTTATTGTCACTCGCCAATGGGTTACTCACCTGGGCAATGGAATATATCAATAGCGGATTTGCCTCCATCATATCTGCCACAGTTCCATTGTTTGTAACCTTATTCAGTGTTTGGTTATTACGTAATGCTAAACTTACTGTATGGATGCTCGTAGGTATGGTAATTGGTTTTGCAGGAGTTGTTATTATTTTCTACGATTATTTACATCAACTGGAGGGCAAATCAGTTGCGTTTGGAATTGTACTATCCTTTCTCGGAGTACTTGCCTGGACGTTTGGAACAGTATACGCATCAAAGCAAAAACCACCGGTTGATATTTTATTCAGCGTAGGATTACAAATGCTGATCGCAGGAACAATAACGCTGATATCCTGTTTTGCTACCGGAAAATATATCAACATTAGCGAAGCAGGGAACAAAGCATGGTATGCATTATTATATCTTATCTTCTTTGGTTCTGTACTGGCCTACTCTGCTTATGTTTTTGCCATCAGTAAATTACCACCAGCGTTCGTTTCCATTTATGCGTATATCAATCCGATTGTAGCGGTTTTCTTTGGATGGTTATTGTTGCATGAAGAAGTAAACTCCGGAATGTTACTCGGAAGCATAGTTACATTGGGAGGAGTTTTTATGGTAAATCGTGAATATAAAAAGCAAAGAGGATGAACAAGGTAAAGATCATTGATTACAAACCTGAACATCAGCCTTATTTTGAATTTTTCAACCGGAGGTGGATTGAAAAATATTTCCGGATGGAGCCGGTAGATGAATATGTATTGACGAATCCGGAAGATGCTATTATTGAATCCGGAGGCGCTGTACTCATGGCAACCTATGAAGGTCATTTGGCCGGAACAGTGGCATTGAAGAAATTGGATGATACCACATATGAATTCACCAAGATGGCGGTGCATGAAAATTTTCACCGTAAAGGAATAGCGGAAGAACTGAGTTATGGAGCCTTTAGAAAAGCCTATGAACTGGCAGCAGAAAAAATAATTCTTTATACAAACAGTATTTTAAAACCTGCTATCCGGCTTTATGAGAAATTAGGTTTTCATCACGAAGAGTTAGAAAAGGGTGGATATAAAAGAGCAGATGTAAAGATGAGTATAAGGATGGAGCAGATTTTAAAAGAAACCATGTTCTTTACGATAACTACCCTAGAAATAACTATTTAAAAAAAGAATTATGAAAAAAGCTGTTATTGTAGCCTTTGATAAGTTTACTGACATTGATATTTTCCTTGCCTGGGATCTGCTCAATCGTGTAAAGCATAGGGATAATGAATTCGTGGTAAAAATAGTAGGAACTGAAGCTTCGCATAAATCAATACGAGGAATTGAGCTGGCTATGCAGGGAACTATTGAAGAATGCAATGACGCAGACCTGGTTTTCTTCGGCAGTGGCTATGGCGCAAGAGTGGTTATTAAAGATGAATCCTATTTAAAAAGATTCAAATTGAATCCTGAAAAGCAATTGATCTGTTCAATATGTTCAGGTGCGTTGATCATTGCTGCATTAGGTCATTTGAAAGGATTATCCGCTATTACTTATCCAACAGTATATGAATTGTTGAGGAGTTATGGCGTAGAAGTTTTAGAAGATAAACATTTGGTAACACATGGAAATATCGGAACAGCGGCTGGTTGTTTGGCTGCAATTGATCTGGTTGCCTGGGCAATTGAGAAAATGTATAATGAAAAAGTGAAAGAGGATGTAATTGCTTCGGTGTTGCCGGTGGGACAAGGACAAGTATGTATTTATTAAAACGTTCAATATTTTTATATGCAGCTTACACAAGATATACTGATAAGGAAAATTCGTAGATCGAGGATTGGAAAAGTGGATTTCAGCAGCCTGGAGTTTGGGAAATATATTTCAGATCATATGCTGGTTTGTGATTATTATGATGGTGAATGGCAAACGCCGCAAATATTGCCTTTTGCAAATCTTTCCTTAAGCCCGGCCACACTAGCACTACATTATGGCCAATCTGTTTTTGAGGGAATGAAAGCCTTTCGCATGAAAGATGGCTCTATTAATATCTTTCGTATCGATAAACATTACGATCGTTTTGTGAAATCATTGCAAAGAATGTGTATGCAGGTACCGCCAAAAGAAATTTTTGCTGAAGGATTGAGAAAATTAGTTACGCTTGATAATGCATGGGTGCCTGATGAAAATGGTTCATCACTTTACATTCGTCCATTTGTATTTGCCAACGAAGCAAAGTTTGGGGTAAAGGTGGCAGACGAATACAGGTTTATTATTTTTTCTGGCCCGGTTGGCCCTTATTATGCAAAACAGTTGAGAGTTAAAGTAGAAAGAGAATATATCCGGGCTGCTAAGGGCGGAGCCGGTTATGCCAAGTGTGCCGGTAACTATGGAGGTGCATTCTATCCAACACAATTAGCAAATGAAAAGGGATTTGACCAGGTATTGTGGACAGATGCCAAAGAAAATAAATTCATTGAAGAATCCGGAACGATGAATGTGATGTTTGTCATCAATGGAAAATTAGTCACACCGGGTTTGTCTGATTCTATATTAGATGGTGTTACAAGAGATTCATTAATTCAACTGGCAAAAGATAAAGGAGTGGATGTGGAAGAAAGAAGAATCAGTACCGATGAATTGATAAACGCTTTTAGAAACAATTCTATCACAGAAGCATTTGGTGCCGGCACTGCTGCGGTTGTTGCGCCAATCAATTTAATTCATATCGATGGAGTGGATTATAAACTGCCACTTTATACAATTAATAGTTTAATGAATCAGCTGAAACAACAATTAGAAGATATCAGGACTGGCATATCAGCAGATGTCTACAACTGGAATAATAAAATTTAAAATAGCTTTTGTTCATTTTCAGCCAAAAAAATAGGACTCTTAAAAAAATAAGAAAGAATCTTCCCGCTTTTGCTTGGCTTTTCCCAAATGCTCATTCCCTTTTGCAGTTGCTATTCTACTCTTAGGTTCTAAATTATAACCCAAAAAGGTTTACAAAAAATTAATGGCGGGAACATACCGCCATTAATGCAAATTACAGTTGTATAAATCTATCTTGCTATTACGAACTTTCTTGTCATATTCACTTCACCTTTATTAATTCTCAATGCCTGGATCACTTTATTGCTTGATCAACTTCAATATTTGCCGCTCATTGCCCTGCGTCACTTCGACGAGATATACTCCAGCCCGAAAGTTGTTACCAATATGAAACGCCATGTTTGCCACCATCCCATGTTTTGTTTCAACAATCCTTCCGGATACATCCATTACTTTTACCTGTAACAGTTCTTTTGAGTTACTTTGTATTCTTAATGTAAAATAATTCCTGCTTGGGTTAGGCAGTGCGGTTATTGTTAATCTATCTGTGCGAGTTTTTTCTTCTCTTATGTCATTTGCCGTATTTGTTTGACCAGGAAAACGAGCCACTGTCTGAGCTGGCAACACGAAATCGTTAGCTTCTGTCAACGGTGCCAATGATGTTCCTTCTCTTTGTAGTGCAAGCTGCAACCTGTTCTCGATATCTGACACAAGGAAATTTACAACAGGGGTAGCCAAGGTTTTTGTTGCCTCCGGCGATTCAATTTTTTCCAGTTCCGATTCTTCCCAAAAATGTTTCATGAAAATACGATCGCCATAGATCGGTACACCGTTAATGAACACAAGTTCTACATCAGCGGTAGTTGCATCAATTATTGCACGATAAGGATTGTTGTGATCGCCATTGATCACAAGAATATCAGCACGAAGTCCAACTCTAATAGCACCAACTTCATCATCGATACCAGCAATATGAGCTGGAATTGATGTTGCCATATCTACAAGTTGCCGATCAGTGATACGACCTCCAAGCCGCTCATTGTTCCATAGAGAAGCGACCTTAAGTTCATTCAAAATATTACTGCTACCCGTAACCGCCCAATCTGGAGCAAGTGCAATCTCAACACCTGCATCAAGTGCTGCACCGATATTGGCAGTCGCGCCATACAATTCCAGGTTACTTCGTGGAGACCAAACAAGTGATGTGCCATTCAGTGACATCGCCTGGAAATCTGCTGGTCTAAGTGGAATGCCATGGATAACAACACCCTTAGGGTTCAGCAATGATTGCGATTGCATGAAAGTAAACTCTTCCAATGATAAGTCATCGGTTCCTTCCGCGAGGTGGATGAGCAGCGACTCGTAGAATGGATTGGCGATGAAGAAATGTGCCGCACCAACAAAAGCCGCTCTTTCAGCGGGGTCGCTTGGAAGGTCCAGCACATTGAATATATGTTCAAGGTTGAGTTCTGTTGTTCCATAAAATCCGCTATTGTAATCTAGGTTGCGAACCATTCCGTAAATACATGGCTGGGCTTGGGTCGTCATTATTGACGTTGTTCCTCCTGCAAGGGCACGAAGCTCGCCCCACTTATTCATATCGCAAAAGTTAGTTGACCCGACACGGCTAATTGGTCCGTTGACCAAACGGAGGAACTCTGGATCCTGTCTCCATTCATAACGGTTGGAGTAAATCCGGTTGGGCTTCCAACGTGGTACCACATTAGCCCGAAGATGATTGTGTGCATCAACAAACCCTGGAAGTATGATGCCATGTGTGTTTACAGAAACGGCGTCTGGTAGATCTGGCGAATTTTCGGAAACTGAAACGATCCGTCCGTTAACGATACCAACGTATCCGTGCAGGATGACTCCCTCTGGCAAAATGATCGTACCACGCAAAATGATCGGCGTCGCATTAGCTTGAAACGAAGTCTGCGTAAATCCTGAAATGTAATTTGCTGAAAACATTACCAGCAAAAACAAATATTTTCTCATAAGAAGTTTTTTTAAAGTAAATACATCCGTCAGCTGCAAGACCTGATGCTAAATAAGTAATGACCATTTCCATTCATCTTGCGATTACGAACTTTCTTGTTAGATTTAAGTCGCCTTTATTAATTATTAAAATATACATTCCTGGTCTTATATCAGCTACCTGTATTTTAAATTGATTATGCCCTTTAATAGTATTAACAGGATGCTGTTTTACCAATTGACCAATGCAGTTTACTATTTGTATATTAATTAACCCTTCAGTAGCACTTTTGAAATTCAGATACACAAATTCTGAGGCGGGGTTGGGATATAGGAATTGGTTATTGAGGTCCTCAGTTACTTCATTACCCGGAACAGAAGCATGAGATGTTGTTCTGCCTTCGCTGCCGAATACGTTTGCCTGTAAATGATAACATCCCGCATTGTAAGCGCCATTTTTACCTATCACCTTAATATAATAAGTGGCGTTCCTGGCATTTGAATTATAGATCACAACTTCATTTGAAGTCCCCATGTTAGTGGATGATCCTACCAACATAAGATTCTTGTTGTAAACATACAAGTCGTAATCAGCAGATAGGTTACTGAGCGTTACGTTCAATGTGGCATTGCTATACAATGTCACCCTGAACCAATCAACATCAGTAGTTGAAGAAATGTTTGCAGAAATCAAACTACCTAAATTGATTTGCCTTGCCTGGCTGGAAGTATTGTTAGTTTCGTAAGGATCATCGCAAGCCGTTGTGAAGGATGACTGTGCATAAAGCCCGGGCCCTCCACTGCAGTTCGCAAGAACTCTCCAATCGTAGTCGGTGGCAGTCGATAATCCACTAAGATTATATGAAAGCGAGGTTATACCTGTAGCTGCAGTTGTCCAATAGGTTGACATGGATGGTTTATACCCTACATTATAACTGAGAGCACCTGTAACGCCGACCCAACTTACCGTCGCGCTGTGAGTAGCAATATTAGTAGTCGATAACGCTGTTGGTGTACCACACGGAGCACTCGTGGTGAATTGTGTCTGCCTGTAGGCTGATGATGAGATCGAATTGCAATTAGCTCGTACTTTCCAGTCATAAGTAGTCGAGTAATTCAGGCCCGACAGATTTGTGGATGTCGAAGTAGTAGCCGTGGCAACATTTATCCAATTATAGGAATTAAGATAATATACATCATAACTTACTGCCCCTGGAACTGCTGACCAGCTTAGCATAGCCGAGTTTGTTGTGATGTTTGTTGCGCCAAGTGCGGAAGGAGTTACGCAATTTGTGTTCATATTGCCCAAGGTAAAAGCACCAAAGTTGCTTACACCTCTCCATGTTACGGAGCCATTTGTAGTGGTCCCTACGCCTGATCCACCATGGCTGTCCCAAGCACCGAGGTTTGCGTTTAAATGGGCTAAGGTTACATCCGGCACATTGGTAATATAGTTTGATGACCCGCAGCCACTTGAAGGACTCCAACCCGCCGTCACGTCAATGGAACTGGTTAAATTGTCATTATGACTTGGGTAACCGGGAAATAATTGCCAAATCTCACAATCGCTTACACTGTGTAATCCAGTATCGCTGATTACCCAGCCTCCTTCTATTCCATAATCGGCCCTGAACACATCTTGTGCATCGAAGGGTGCAGATATTGTCAGAGGTGCATAAAATCTGTTGTTACCGAATTCGTAACCGATGGGAAACGTAAAAGAATCATTCCCTTGTTTCCAAACGTTGCCAAATACAAACGAATTAACAGACGCATCCAAAGCAGTGGCACCGTCGTTAAACCATATAAGTCCACCATCGCCGGGAGGAAGAGGACTACCGGGCCACCAAAACCATCCACAAACATTATTACCGTCACAGCTATTACAGAATGATGTTATAATTCCATTCATAAACCTGGCAGTGCCATTTATATAGATGTAAGTGCCCACTGATATTCCTATGCCATTAAAACTTATATCCTGGAACGTTATTGCTCTCGCTCCACCTATCGAACTATTTGGCTTTGTTGTGTTAAATATCACCTCAAGCGCATCGTCATTACTAATTGTTTGAATATATCCGCCAAAAGGATAATAACAATAATCATAAAGACAAGTATAGTCACACCCCTCTATCCATTCGTAGTAAGTCCATGTGCCGGCCACAAGACTGCCCCCTATGGTCAGTGAATGGCTTTTTGCACCATTTTGATCTGCGACCGACATGCTGCCCGTTACTGTAACGTCACCATCCACAATTAATGAAACAGGATTTTCAGAAATAAAAACTAAACTGCCTGGAGGCATTATTTGATTCAAATCGGCATTGATGTAAAGAGAAGAGATCGGGTGAGACAGACTCCCAGTTATCTTTATTTCAGTTCCGTTCATAACAGTAACCACACCTGTCCCTGAATTCTGGCCGGGATAAGTAGTCGCAGAAACCCAGTTAGTGCCATTATACATTTCCCACTTTGAAGCGTCATTCCAATTTCCGCTGACAATTGATCTATAATCTCCTGATGATTGTGCGAATACAGAAAAACTGATCAAGGATGAAGCGATCAAAATAAGTATGAACTTTTTCATGATTAAGGCTTTTAATTTAATAAAGTTGATCACCATCACTGAATTTTGAGAACTCCATGAATCATCTGACTTCATTTAAACTAAATGAAGAAGAATATAAAAATGGTGCTACTAAAAAACCTTAATCGATTTATAAATTAATTCGTGACATAAAGGGTAGTCTGAAAATGTTTAATAAGGCCAGAAATCCAGTTCATTTTTATTCCAGTTTAATTATTCTACCTGTGTGCTTTTGTTTACCGTTGCTTATCATATAAACATATATTCCCTTTGGCAATTGAGCATCTCCTACTGCAACATTATATGTCAGTCCCTGCACAACATTACCGGAAAATAGAGTGCGAATTTTTAAACCAGTAATATTGTATAACCCTGCAACGGCATTGCCGCTTTCAATTGCAGTAAATTGAATAGTTGTCTTTGTAGTAAATGGATTGGGAAATACAATTGGTTCTTTCAACGATTTGCTTTCTACTATTGCATCCGGTGATTTTTTCGCGTTATTCGCAGGCTGTGAATATTCCACGGTAACTTCCACCATGTCGTAATTAATCACAACAGTACCTTTGCCAATTGGCGGATAACTGTCAATTCTCAAACCAAAGAATTGGTGGTTAACTATCGCCGGCGTCCATTGGTATGCCTCGTCGTGATTAAAGCCTCCGTCATTTCCGCCGCCGCTTTGGGAAAAAACATATTCTGTTTCAGTGCTTGGATAAATTTTACCAGGGTATGAATCGTTTTTAGTCCAAAATACACCATACGTACATGGACCAGAACCACATTGATATCGTTGCATTAGAGAAAGAAAGTAATCGCCCACTGGCGCACTACCTGTTTTAAATCGTCTTAATCTAATGTAAATATTTTCAATGATAGCATCATCTGGTATGGTAAATCCAAAGCCCTGTAAGGCAAGACTCGAGAATGAACTAGTACGAAAGGGCCCTGCAGAATCTTTGCCGGCAGTTAGCTTGCTTGTGGAAGCATAAATACCATCGTCTGCTGTTACATCTCCTGCCGTGGCCATGGGATAACCTTGATCCCCGAAAACTTCCCGGAAATTATTGAGATTATTAAGAAAGGTTGCTGTTCTTGTTTGAAATGAAGTTTGTGCATAGCCAGATTGGTAATTTGCAGAAAGGAATATCACAAAAAATAAATATTTTCTCATAAGCATTTTTAAATGTGACTGGATAATATTTTGGAAGAACTAATCCTGAAGGTGGGACAAGATGAGTTTTGACAAATTTTTGTTTTTGCTGGTTTTGTTTTTGTTGGCTTAATTATTAATTTAAATTTCCAATCATTAAGGGACGGCTCCAAGCAGGGATTAATGAATGACTCATTTGGGTTAACGAATGACAAAAGAAAGAGAACAAGAAAGGATGTTTAAACTTTTTTAAGCGCCGGAATAAATATGCAGAAAATCCTCTTTACGCTGTTTTGATACCGTAATGGAAGCGCCGTTGGACATGATCAGATGCCCTCCCTCTCCACGGATATATTTTTGAATTTCCTGAAGGTTGACGAGATAAGATTTGTGAATGCGAAAAAAATTGTAACCACCTAATAAATCCTCATATTCTTTTAGATGTTTAGATGTTACAATGTTATTAGGCTGCTTAAGAATAAATTTTGTATAGGGTCCGCTGCTTTCACAATAAATAATATCATTGACCTTTACAAACAATAATCCCTCTAAAGTTGGTAAAGCAATCATATGGTTATTTTGCGATTCACTTTTGATATTGTTCACAAGCACTTCCAGATTCTTATTAAGACGCTCACGATTCAACCGTTTCTCAACCTTTGCAACAGCGATCAGAAGTTCGCTTAGATCGATCGGCTTGAGTAAATAATCGATCGCACAGAATTTTATTGCCCTCAGTGCATAATGGTCGAATGCGGTCGTAATGATCAATTCAAAATTTATTTCAGGAAGTTTTTCCAGGATTTCAAATGAAGTTTCGGATTGCAATTCAATATCAAGAAAAACAAGCTGCGGCCTATATTCTGCAATTGCAGTTAGACCCGTTTTAACTGAGTCTGCCTCACCTGCAATGTTTAATTGCGGGCAATGTTCATGCAGCATTTCTCTTAACATCCTGCGGCTGTATTCTTCGTCTTCTATTATCAGGGTATCAATCATAATGTTTTAAAAGAATTCAATGCTAAGTGTATCTAAAAGAATGCAAAAAATTTACCGAAGTTCCTTTTTCTGAAATATTTTCTTTTGATTATTCTTCTTCCTTAACTGGAATGGATATAGTAACCCTTGTACCTGCGGGTTGTGGTGCTTCCTCCGCACCTATTTCAAACAAATCTTCAATCATCACTTCCATTTTGTAATCAAGTAATGTTGATAGTGTTGAAATGCGTTCATCAGTTACTTTTATTCCCAGCGATTTATGCCTCGAAACTTTTTTTTGTTCAATCTCCTGTGCTCTTGCCCGGCCAATGCCGTTATCCTCAATTTTGCAGACAAGCAACCCGTTGTTTTTTTCAACCGAAAAAAACAAATGTCCTTTGCCATCTTTATTGATCAAACCGTGCAGGATTGCATTTTCCACATAAGGCTGAATGAGTAAGGGAGGTATCTCGATGTTTTCGGTATCAATCTTTTTATCAATTTCAATATGATAATCGAATTTATTACTGAAGCGAAGTTGTTCCAGCTGTATATAAAGCTCCAGCAATTGCAACTCATTACTTATACTGACAGTGTTCTCACGGGAATTTTCAAGAATCTTCCTGATCAATTTTGAAAATTTGGAAAGATAATTGAGTGCTTCCTTTTTTTCACGAATGGTAATGAAATGCTGAACAGAGTTAAGTGAATTGAAAATAAAATGTGGGTTCATCTGGGCCCGCAAGGCCATCATTCTTATTTCTGCGATCTGCTTGTTGATCTCCGTTTGACGAGCCTGTTCTTTTTTGATCCTGTTTTCCCGAATCTTAAAGAAAAGGAACACAGCGCCAAGAAATGCAACTATCATAATTGACCGGAACCACCATGTTTTCCAAAATGGAGGAACAATAGTAAGTGCCAATTCATATCCATACTCATTCCATACACCATCATTATTTGAAGCCATTACTTTCAATTTATAATTGCCCGGAGGTACATTGGTATAGCTGACTACACGATTTGTCCCAAGCTGTCTAATTTTTTTATCAAAGTCGATGAGCTGGCAAGCATATTGATTTTTTTCGGGATGGTCATAATTGAGAGCCGCAAACTCAAACGAAAAAAAATTCTTCTTATAAGAAAGGCGAAGCGATTTCAAATACGAGTAAGAACTATCCAAATTCAGTGGCTGGTCAAAAATTGTAATGCGTTTCAGCAGCAGGGACGGAATAAAATTATTTTTCCCGATTGAATCCGGGTGAAATATATTAAACCCATTTTTACCGCAATAACAGAAATATCCGTCGTGGGTTTTGAATGCTGACTGGTCATTAAACTCCCATCCCTGTAATCCATCGCTGGGATCGTAATTTGTAAATGCTGTTCGATTTTCATTCAATACACTCAGACCTTTATTGGTGCTCATCCAGATGCGGTCTTTGTCATCTACCAGCAATTGTCCAACGTGAACATTAGGCAAACCATTTTTTTCAGAAAACCTTGTAAAAGTTTCGCTGGCTTCATTAAAACGGCATAGACCTGAGTTAGTACCAACCCAAATAATACCCTTGTGATCTTCAGTGATAGAACAAACAAAATTTGTTGCAAGTGTGACGCTATCATTTATAGCGCTGGTAAAATGCTTCAATTTACCGGTTGTAGGGTTGTATTCTATTAGTCCATTTCTAATAGTTCCCAACCATATAATCCCATTATTATCCTCGAAAATGACTCTCACTTCACCATTAAGCAAATTATGACCGGGGTCATTTTTAAAATTACTGAACCGTTGCGTTTTGGCATCATAGACAGTGAAACCTCCTGAAGTTGCGATCAACATATCACCATTTCTACCACAAATAATATTATTGATAAAGTTGCCTGCGATGGAATGATTATTTTTTTCAGAATAGAAAACACGAAATCGCTTCTGTATCGGATCAAACAGGTTCAAACCTTTGGCTGTACCAACCCAAAAATTTCCCATCTTGTCAAGGCACATCGAACGTACAGAATTATCACTTAAGGAATAAGGATCATTATGGTTCCATTGATAAGTAGTATAGGTACCTGTGTTACGATCTAAAATGGAAATGCCATTTACAGTTCCGATCCATAGATGATGCGATGAGTCCTCTGCAATTGCACGCACCCAATCTTGTACAAAAGGAGCCGATGAAGCTTTTTGGGGTTTGTAATGCAAAAACTTTGATTGATCAGGATTGAATCTGTCCACCCCGGAAGTTGCAGTAGCAACCCAAATGAGCCCGGAACGATCCTGGAATATATCTACAACACTATTTGACTGCAAACTACCGGGGTCATAAGGCTCGGCCTTGTATTCATAAAAAACATTTTTCTCCGGAAAGAAACAATGTAAACCCGTCGCATTAGTTCCTATCCAAAGTTTGCTGCGCTTATCAATGAAAATAGATCGTATGTAATTGGAAGGAATATTGGATTGTTTCTCGATAAAATTTGAATAACGCCTGCACTGGTTCGTCTTAGTATTGAAACAATCAAGGTAAAGTGTGTTTCTCAAGTATGTCCAGATATTCCCATTTGTGTCAATAGTCATTTTAGCGAGATCGTTACCCGATAATGTTGTGTTATCTGCCGGATCATGAAAAAATGATGTGAACTGCATATTGGAGGGGTTTAGACAATTCAGACCATTTCCTGTAGTGATCCACATTTTTCCATCGGGTGTGAATTCAATATCCCTGATATCATTGTTTGAGATGGAATTAGAGTTTTTATCGAAGAGGTATCGCCGGAAATAGTTCTTTTTTATATCAAAAGAGCAAAGACCTGACGTAGTGCCGATCCACAAAAGGCCACCGGCATCTTCGTTGATAACCGTAACCCAATTGGAAGGAAGTGAATTTTCATTATCACGATCCTTAAAAAAAGAATGAAAGGAATTTGTATGATCATCATAACACGCCAATCCATTTGAAGTTCCAATCCAAACCTTGCCACGTGAATCTGTAAATATGGATCGAACCATATTGTCAGGCAGAGAATTTTTTTTACCGGATTCATGACGGTAGGTTTCAACTTCATATCCGTCGAAACGATTTAACCCATCAGGAGTAGCAATCCATATCAACCCATATTTGTCTTGTGTAAATGCAAATGCTTCGTTGTGGGATAACCCCTGCTCGATAGAAAGATGCTGAAACCGGATAGAATAAGGCTGAGTTAATACAGTTTGAGCGCTGATAAGTAGAATTAATAATCCCCAAAAACGCAATAGTTTAAGAATCTGTTTCACCTGAAAAAAGATTATCAAACAACCTTACTGGTTTCTATGACTGCAATCGATAGCAGGTCTTGAAGCACATTAGCATGAATCCTTATATTGATAATTTCAAAACTTTCCTGTCAGGAGCT
This sequence comes from Chitinophagaceae bacterium, assembly GCA_036005825.1. Classification (GTDB taxonomy): domain Bacteria; phylum Bacteroidota; class Bacteroidia; order Chitinophagales; family Chitinophagaceae; genus VBAS01. The sequence goes on from DASYQG010000408.1 coordinate 21,138, forward strand.
AGAAGGATGGCTGTAATAATATGCAAATTAGCGAATTCAGAAATACATCAAAAGATACTCGGGGGTTCAGTTGTTCGGGTAATTATGTAAATAAGGTACCCGTGTTGCCAGGTTTTAGTTTTCCCAAATGCTCATACGCTTTCGCAGTCACTTCTCTTCCTCTTGGCGTGCGTTGTATAAATCCCTCCTGAATTAAAAAAGGTTCATACACTTCTTCTAAAGTACCCGCTTCTTCACCAACAGCAGTTGCAATTGTTGTAATACCAACAGGACCGCCTTTAAATTTTTCTATGATGGTAGATAGAATACGATTGTCCATATCATCTAATCCATGTTCATCTACATTCAGTGCCTTTAATGCATGTTGGGTGATGCCGAGATCAATTTCTCCATCGTTCAATACCTGTGCAAAATCTCTCACTCTTCTCAACAGTCCGTTTGCAATACGTGGCGTGCCGCGGCTTCGTCTGCTTATTTCACCAATGGCATCCTTTGAAATTGATGTATTCAAAATTATTGATGAACGATGAATGATCTTATTTAAAATATCTGAAGTGTAATATTCCAATCTTGATTTAATAGCAAACCGTGAAAGCAAAGGTGCCGTTAACAAGCCGCTTCTTGTTGTAGCTCCTATTAATGTAAATGGATTCAAATTGATCTGCACACTCCTTGCATTCGGGCCGCTATCGATCATTATATCAATCCTGAAATCTTCCATCGCTGCATACAAATACTCTTCCACCACTGTGCTCAACCGGTGTATCTCATCAATAAATAAAACATCATTGGGCTCAAGATTAGTAAGCAGGCCAGCAAGATCTCCGGGTTTTTCAATCACGGGCCCCGATGTTTCTTT
>DASYQG010000409.1:0-6120 GCA_036005825.1 Chitinophagaceae bacterium
GAAGATCTGGGAAGCATTACCTTTTCCACCCCGAACTGAAAAACCTGCTTGTAACGATAATACTAATCCGTTTTCGGGGAACACAGTTTTCAATGATTGATTGCTATCCAGGAATTCGATCAGGCTATCTCGTTTTATGATATGAGCAAATTCAATATTAGGAAGCCTCATGTAGGCAGTCTTATTTCTCCATTGAAAACTGTAGCCCCAGGCAGTATTCAGGGAAGTAAGATTGAAAAAATCTTTTCGCTCCGTATTTGCCAATGAAAAACTGAGATTCGTCCTAAAATTATCTCTGAATTTGGCGGGTACCCAGCCCGAATTGGGAATGGGTTTAGGAAAAACAATAGAATGGCTGATGCTGGTTTGAATTGTTTTTACAAATTCTCCTTGGGTATTTAATTCGGTGGTATATCGGGCAGTAGTAGAAGATCTATTGGCTGCTTTGCCAAAATTGTAATTTGTTAACTGCACATTTCCACCAATGCCCACAAGGTTTTCTTCTAAATTAATGCTGTTACTACTGTTGAAACTGCCCTCGATATTTGCCGTAAAAGAATATTTGTTTGCAGGTGTGAGGTATAATTCAACATCTACTGTATCGGTTTGGCCCCTTGGTATTTGTTCTACATTCACAACATGCCATGCTCCTAAGCCATTAAAGCGGTTAATTGTTCTTACAAATCTTCTTTCATTATAAAGATCTCCTCGCCGAAAGTATATGTTTTGTGCAATAAATTTTTTCCTGAATAGATTTCTGTAACTGATGAATGTGAAATTGCTGTCATAAACAAATCTCGTTGGTGTTTTACCCGCTGAATCAAGAATATTAAAGTCGGGATATATTGTCGTAGTACCAACGAAATATTTTTTCAGCTTGTCAATATTATAGCCGGGTCTCAATCTTATTTCAATATCTGTTGTTGGAGAATCACGTCTTCTTCTTAATTCTTCGAGCATTTGTATATCAAACGGGTCCACAGTCGGACGAAGAATCGCAAGATTAAGCGTATCCCAAACTCCGGAAAGTTCTTCAAAGCTGAATTTAAGGTAACCGTTCTCACGATAGAGCTCAACCAGCCTGTTCAATTCTTCAGATATCAATTGCTGAGCAAATGGATCTCCTTTTTTTAAAAGAGTTTTTGAACTTGAGGCATCTGTCAAAGCCTGCAAGTCATTGCTATTAATTACATGACTAATTGAATCAAGCCTGAAAAGTTGATTTGGCGTTACATTGAAATTTACAGTCGTTCGAAGTTGAGGGGAGGTCGAATCTCCCTTTACAATCACAGTATCATCATAAGTTATTGTATTGCGCAAATAACCAAGTTTGTTAAGCAATGCTTTCATAAATAGTACTGAGCGATCTGCACTTGCACTGTCAAAAACAGGCGGTTTTACCAGAACCGGCCTGTTTATACCTTTGTAGATGAGTTTATAAACTGTTTTTGCTCTTAAGCTATCATCAAGCTGGTTTCTCAACTGCGTAGTCAATGTAGCTTTTTCTTCTTTGGTGAAATTGCCTTCAAGCTTGATATTTGTTTCAAAAACAAAGGGCTTATCTTTTGGATAATCTTTGGGAATTACCTTGCAGGAAGCCAGCAAAATAATGACAACTGCTACTGCGATGGAAGCAGTAAGAGAATTCTGGGGCTTGGCTTCTAACATGTTAAAATAAAAGAAATTATGATTACTAAAAATCAGGTCAAATATATTCAAAGTTTAGGCCAGAAAAAATCAAGAGATGAAGAGAACCGATTTATTGCAGAAGGCCCCAAATTAGTTGGTGAATTATTAGCGGCAGGAAATTGCAGGGTAGCTCAACTTTATGCTTTGAAAGAATGGATAGATGAACATTCAAATAGGATAGATGATCCAAAAGTTATTGAAGTATCTGCTGGTGAATTAGAAAAAATTTCACAATTAACTACGCCAAACCAGGTGTTGGCTGTTATTGAAAAAACACAATGGAAGAATGATGCGGAGATCAAAGGAACAATATCATTGGCATTGGATACAATACAGGATCCGGGCAATATGGGGACCATTATCAGGCTTGCTGATTGGTTTGGAATAAAGAACATTTTTTGCAGCACCGATTGTGTGGACGTTTATAATCCTAAAGTTGTGCAGGCCTCAATGGGAAGCATTAGCAGGGTTAGGCTAGAATACACGGGTATTTTATCATTACTGAAAGAAAACAAGGGCGTACCCATTTATGCAGCTGTATTGAGTGGGAGGGATATCACTAAAATGGAAAAGATCAAAGAAGGAATAATTGTTATTGGCAATGAATCAAAAGGCATCAATGAAGGGATACTAAAATTGGCAAATGTTCAGATCACAATACCTGGAAAAGGAAAAGCTGAATCATTGAATGCGGGAGTTGCAACAGGAATTATTTTATCACATTTGGTATAAATCTTTACCGGAATTGTATCGCTTTTACAGGCTTCACTTTCTTTACAATGTAAGTTGGGATCATAAGAATAAGTAAGCTGACCAGGAATGTAAGAACACAAACAAGCAATACCTGCCACCAAATAATTTTTACAGCAGCCTCGCTCATATAATATGCTTCTTCATTCAGTTTTATAAATCCGGTACCTTTTTGAAGATATAGCAATCCGAGGCCTAAGATGGCTCCAAAGAAGATCCCGATCAGTGTGATAATAATTGAGTGTCGCAGAAATATTTTTTGCACCATCCAATCCGTTGCGCCAAGAGCTTTTAATAAGCCAACCATCCTGATTCGTTCAAGCACTAAAATGATAAGGCATGTAATAAGATTTATTACTGCAACGAGTACCATAAACCCGATCAATACATTGCGGGTAAGATTTTGCAAATTCAGCCAGTCAAAGATATTTGGATAAATATTTCGTATTGGTTGTGTGTCCCATGTTTGAGGGAATGCAGGCAGCGCATAAAGGTCATCGCTTGTTTTTTCCATTTTATCAAAATCGTGAAGAAAAACTTCATAGCCGCCAATTTCATTTTCTTTCCAATCATTAAGCCTTCTTATCAATTTAAGATCGCCAATGGAAATTTGTTTGTCATAATCATCGATACCAGTTTTATAGATACCCACAATTTCTAGTTTATCCGGTCTCAATGTTCCATTTGGCCTGATGAAATATATTCGAATGCTATCGTTAAGCTTCACCTGTAGTTGCTTTGCTGTATAAGATGAAATAACTACTTCACGGGAATAACTACTGTCCTGGAAATTTATCCAGCGACCTTCCTTTAGAAATGGTTTTAGAAGGTTAACATCAAATTCTTTATTAAGACCTTTTAATAAAATACCTTCCATTGCATCGCCGGATTTTAATATGGAATAGCGGGTAGCATAGGGATGCATACTTTTTACACGGCTATCACTTTTAATAGCCGTTTCCACTTCGGTATCTCTTTCGATCGGGACCTCTTCCGTTACCGGGCCACTTAATGCTTGTTTATACTGAACCCTTATATGCCCCGAAAAGCTAAAGACTTTATTACTTACCGTTTCCTGGAAGCCATTTACAAGAGCAAGTGTAATGATCATTACTGCCACGCTTACGATAGTGGCGCCTATGGAAAGCCGGATAATGAACCGTGAAAAAGAATTCTGGCGGTTAAATGCTATTCTATTTGCAATAAAGCCTGCAACGTCCAAGGTCTGAATTTTGTCTGTCAAAAGTAACTGTAGAAAAAGGTTTATCCTCTTTTTCATCATAATTTCACAATATTATTGACGATTTCTGGTTAATTCATACAACCCCAAATGAAACATACAATTCTATTTATTCTTTTATCAATAACATTGGCTGCAAACAGCCAGGTACCTGACCATATTTACAAATCTAATATCAGGTCTGTTAAGCTGCATAAGACAAATAATCCTTACGGTTATCCTATTATCAACCTGAATAGCCTTGAAGATCTGGACCTGTATTTTGATGATCTTGATGGCGGCATAAAAAATTATTACTATACATACCAACTTTGCAATGCCGATTGGTCACCAACAGATCTTCGGCCATTTGATTACATAAGAGGTTTTCAAACGACCAGGTTAACTGTTTATCGCAATTCTTCCATAGCATTTGTAAGATACACTAACTATTATACCAGATTACCGGATAGAAATTGTGTGCCTACGAGGTCAGGCAATTATTTATTAAAAGTTTTTCTTGACAACGATACTACAAAACTTGTTTTTACAAAGCGATTTCTTATTGTCGACACCAAAGCCTCCATTACCGGCCAGGTGTTACAACCATATAGCGGAAGCCTTTTCAGAACTCATCAGAAACTCCAGGTTGGTGTCAGCCTTCTACCAACGTTGAATGTATTTAACCAGCAGGATATAAAAGTCGTATTGCTCCAAAACTATGCATGGCCAATGGCTTCTTATTTACAAAGGCCAACAATTTACCGGGGTAATTATTTCGAATACAGTGATGAAGCTGCTAATTCATTTCCTGCAGGTAAAGAATGGCGCTGGATCGATCTGCGGAGTATCCGGCTGATGAGTGAACGAATGCAACGTCTCGATAAACAACCAACACGAACTGATGTATACATAGTGCCGGATAATGAAAGAAAGCAACAGATATATCATTACTACCGGGACGTGAACGGCTTTTACTCCATTGAAACAACGGATAATGTAAATCCATTCTGGCAATCGGATTATGTATACACGCATTTTACTTTTTTCCCGCCGGGTAATGTTCAATATCCCGGACGTGATATTTATTTATTTGGCGAGTTTACAAATTATGAAACCAATGAATATTCCAAAATGGAATTTAACATGGATAAAGGTGCGTATGAAAAAACGCTTTTACTTAAACAAGGATTTTATGATTATTCGTACGTTACTGTGCCGGTAAAAAGAGAAGGTGAACTGGTTAGCTTTGAAAATACTGAAGGAAATTATACAAGCACGGAGAACGTCTATCTTGTTTTGGTTTACTATCGCCCTTTTGGCGGCAGGTCCGATGAATTGATCGGTTTTACTACGCTCAATTCATTGCTTGCAAGACCTTAGTTTTTATTTTAACGAGCTACATCGCTCCGTTTAAACGTTCCTTGCGACGCTCCATTCATCTGGAACAATTCTATTCAGCTCTTCGTCAGTGGTGAATTGTCAATTTTCAATAATGGAAAGCGCATTGAAACCACTCACAATCACATCTTTTTTGCGTCTTCCAAAAACTTAGCAAGTCCGATATCAGTAAGTGGATGTTTTAATAAGCCAAGAATAGAATCAAGCGGACAAGTACAAACATCGGCTCCGGCCTGGGCACATTGAACAATATGATTTGGATTACGGATCGAAGCAGCCAATACTTCGGTTTTATATCCTTGTATTGAATATATCTGAACAATTTGTTCTATCAATTGAACTCCATCCCAACCACTATCATCAATACGACCGATAAAAGGAGATATATATGCTGCCCCTGCTTTCGCAGCAAGTATTGCCTGGCCTGCAGAAAAACAAAGCGTACAATTTGTACGAATGCCATTATCGGTAAACCACTTAATAGCTTTCACACCATCTTTTATCATTGGCACTTTTACAACAATATTCTTATGAATAGCCGCCAGTTTTTTTCCTTCTTCTACTATGCCTTTGAAATCAGTGGAGATCACTTCTGCGCTAATGTCGCCATTTACCATTTCACAAATAGTTTTGTAATGCGCCATTACTGCATCATTCCCTTTTATCCCTTCTTTCGCCATCAGTGATGGGTTAGTGGTAACACCATCAAGGATTCCTAATTCATTTGCTTCTTTAATTTGTGCAAGGTTGGCTGTGTCAATAAAAAATTTCATGATTATTTTAGATTTTTATTTTCAAATTTTTGGTTCGGTTATGATTTTTGCATCAGTATCGTCTTGGGGTGGCGTATAATGCTCTGAAAAAATGCTGTCAGTCGGAGTTTCCGCTTGAACCAACAACTCCCTTTCAAAACTACTGGTACTTTGGATAAGTATTATCGTAATAATTATTGCTGGTATAGATAGAATTTCTCCTATAAAATCCACTTTTGTCGAGGTTAATAGTGAATCAATGTTGTCTTCTGCATCCCAGCCGATCCGGGAGGAGATATAGTTGTAGAA
>DASYQG010000410.1:0-22680 GCA_036005825.1 Chitinophagaceae bacterium
CTCTTTTCTGAAATCTACTCCCCCATTACCATACCATTTAAAAACCGATTCTTTGGTTGACCAAAGCAAGGTGGAAAAAGGAATACGATCCTTATCGGGCTGAATAAGATGAAACTGTTCATGCTCTTTTGCACTGAGAAACTTATACATGATCCTTGAGATCTTTTCAGTGGGAATTTCAATATCAATTCCTACTCTTTTGTCTTTGCTTACAATTGCTGCAGCATAATCACCACAATGTGAAATGGAGAAATGATATTGTTCATCTGGCAAAAATGGTTTGCGGGTGTCGGCTATTTGAATGAGCTCATAAGGGAAATCTGGAAAAAGGTATTGAAGTAAAAACCGCCCTGCCAGGTGCTGCAATCTTTTGTGCGGATGGGTAACATCACGATGTTGCGGCACATTTGCTTTAAAGAACTCTTCCGTTTCTTCTATCTTCCAAATGCCCAAACGGGTGCTATCGTTGATTTGTTGTTGAAAAAAAACCGGCACAGTTAGGATTTAAGATTTAAGATTGCAGATTTTAGATTTATCATTGCAAAAATTTCAAAACTGCTCTTTCGTTGCCCGGTAAAGATAAGAACGTTGAAGAGTGTTCTTCGCTCGCTCAGGATAAACTGTGCAAGAAAAGTCAAATAGTAGTAATTAAGCTCAGTACCTAAAAAATAAAAAATGATTCTTTCTGATAAAAGGATTCTTGAAGAAATAGAAAAAGGAACAATTAAAGTTTCTCCGTATGATAGGGAATGTCTTGGAAGTAACAGCTATGATGTGCATTTGGGAAAATGGCTGGCGACATACAATGAGCATATTCTTGACTCAAAAAAACATAACCAGATCGATTACTTTGAAATACCGGAAGAAGGTTTTGTTCTTTATCCGCATATTTTTTATCTCGGCGTGACAGAGGAATATACCGAGACGCATGCTCATGTTCCTTTTTTGGAAGGCAAATCATCAACCGGTCGTTTGGGAATTGATATACATGCAACCGCCGGCAAGGGTGATGTTGGTTTTTGCGGGCATTGGACATTGGAAATTTCTGTAAAGCAGCCTGTAAAAGTTTATAAAGGAATGCCGATCGGGCAACTCATTTATTTTTTGGTAGAAGGTGAAACAGAAATAAAATATAATCAGAAAAAAAATGCGAAGTACAGCGGCCAGCCTGATAAGCCAATAGAAAGTATGATGTGGAAGAATAAATTCTAGTTCTGAGTCGTGAGTCGAAAGTTCGGAGTCCGACTCGGAACTCTAAACTAATAACCCCGAACCTACAGAGCTTCTTTGCCAAACTTCTTATAGTAAGCAATTAAAAAAGCAACCACCTGGTTATAGGATCTTTTGCCTTCAGGCTGAGCATTGGCTTGTAAATACCCATCATATATCCAGCTGGTAATTGGTTCAACAGGGTTCTCATATCTTCTTAAAAAGTCTCTATACTCATTAATATCTTTTTTAGCCTGCGGGTTTAGTTTTTCAAAATATGATTTAGCAAGCAATGTATCTTTTCTTCCTAATTCGGTAACAGCATATAAATACATATCGAAATACATGGAATATCGGAAAGTAGGATTCGGATATGCACGGCAGGCTATGAAGGCTACAAAATTCGCTTCGTTCTCTTTTGCATAGCCGATCTGGTGAGCTGCTTCGTGTGCACTAACATAAGGCTCCAAAAAACGGGGAATGGTTGTATTAACCTGGCCTTCTCCCGAAAATGGATTGTAATACCCCTGGAATCCAAAATAATTTCCCAGGTAACTGAAAAGAGATGGCTTAAGAGACTGAGGATCGTATCTCAAAAACGGGTAAAGGTTATCTGAATAGAGAAATGCCTCGGTTGTTTTTTCAAACAGGATCCTTTTCCTGTTAAAGCTATCTCGCTGCTTCAGATCGATCGTATCGGCATAAAAATTCAAACGCTTTTGTAACAGATCAGTAAGGGTATCGATCTCCTGCACAGAATATTTTTTCATCTCAAGGTTAAGTTGGTATGAGATTCCTTTTCTGTTGTAATTCAAGCCCCAAAGACCATAAAAAAATACGTAAACAAATAAGAAAAAGAAGATGACCTGCTTTAATCCATTTAATAAATATGTGCGGTTGACCTTCTTTTTAATAATGTATTTTATGAACTGAATTGTTTTAAAAATTATAACCAAAATAAGAAAAGCATAGAAGATATCACCAATGCTAAAAGGTATCCATCCAAAAATGCTTCGTTGAAATTTTGAAATAAATGGATAAATGCCATTGGAATAGTTTTCTTCCACCCAAAGTGACTGCGTTGAAGCAAACTTTATAATTATGACCAGGATAATGATGAGTATCCAACTCCATGCTTTCATCATCCTTCCAAAAAGCCTGGTAAGAAAATGCTGCAATCAGTTCGTTTTAATAATTTTAGAATTCCGGTTTACCTGTGTTGACCGGTCTAAAAATAATTCAAAATCAGATCAAATCTTAAGGATTTATCCTTTACCTTTGCGCCCCATCCTGATAGCCGGAAAAACCAGGAAAAAAATTTGTGCCATGGCCCATCGCCGGGAATTTGAGATAGCATTTGTGGGGCTGAAACCCGGAGTTCATGAGTACGCTTATGAAATCACCGATAAGTTCTTTGAGCCGTTCCAGCAACAGGATTTTCGTAACTGTAAGGCTGATGTAAAACTTCATCTTGATAAGAAAAGCAGCTTTATGTTGCTGAAGTTTGAGGTTGGCGGCAGCCTTGAAGTGGTTTGCGACCGTTGCAATAATTACCTGCCGCTGCAGTTATGGGATGAGTTCAATATCACCGTTAAAATGGTGGAAGAACCCGAATTGGCAAATGAGCAAGAGGAAGATCCTGATGTTTATTATATCAGCCGTGGTGAAAGCCATGTTGATGTTGCTAACTGGATCTACGAATTCATCAATCTTAGCATCCCGATGCATAAATCATGCAGCTATGAAAAAATGGATGGGCCTTATTGTAATCCATCTGCCATGGATGTACTGAAGAAACTGGAACCCGATGAAAAAGAAGAAAAAGAAAATCCGATCTGGAAAGGGTTGGAAAAGTTTAAGAATCTTGAAGACAATTAATAAAGTGAATGGTCAATTGTGAATGGCGAATAAGTAACTTTAAAATTGACGATTGGTCCTGAGCTACAAGCGAAGGATTCACCATTGACGACTCAATTTTTGAATATTTAAATTTTAAGATATGCCAAATCCGAAACGCAGACATAGTCAGCAAAGAAGTGCCAAAAGAAGGACACACTACAAAGCAACAGAAACTACTTTAAGTACCGATGGTACTACTGGTGAAACACATGTAAGACATCGTGCCCACGTAAGCGAGGGTAAACTTTACTATAAGGGTAAAGTAGTTAGCGAGAAATCTCCTATTAAAAAGTAGTCGAAATAAAAGACCTGATTCCAAATTCCAATTGAATGATTTCATGTTGGGGTTTGGAATTTGTTTTTTGTCCCGAAGGGTCTCCACTTGGAATTTTTTATTTCTTTACATTGCAACCATTATGACGATCGGACTTGATATGATGGGTGGTGATTTTGCACCGTTAGAAGCGGTGAAAGGTGCGTTAGAATATTTTGAGCAGGGAGATCAACAATCTACATTGGTTCTTATTGGCGATGAATCGAAACTCGAGCCATTACTATCAGAATATAAGATCCCCGAGGATAAAATAAAAATTGTTCATGCAGAACAGGTGATCGATATGCATGAGCATCCTACCAAAGCATTAAAAGAAAAACAAAAATCTTCCATTGCTATCGGGTTCCAGCTTTTGGCCGCAGGAAATATTGATGCGTTCATCAGTGCCGGGAATACAGGAGCAATGCTTGTTGGCGCCTTATTCAGCATTAAAGCATTGGAAGGCGTCTTGCGACCAACTATATCTACTATTATCCCAAAAGAAAATGGCGGTACAGGGTTGTTGCTTGATGTTGGGTTAAATGCAGATTGTAAACCCGAACAGTTAAATCAATTTGCTATAATGGGTTCCGTATTTGCTCAAACGATTCTCGGCATTGAAAACCCGAAAGTGGGCTTAATGAATGTGGGCGAAGAAGAAGGAAAAGGTAATATTCTTTGCCAGGCAACCTATCCCCTGCTTAAAGAAAATAAACATATAAATTTTATCGGCAATGTGGAAGGCCGTGATGTATTCCTGGATAAAGCCGATGTGATGGTTTGCGAAGGCTTTACCGGAAATATTATTTTAAAGCTTGCCGAATCACTATACGATATCACACAGAGTAAAAAGATCCAACACGAATATTTTGACAGGTTCAATTTTGAGAATTATGGCGGTACACCGGTCCTTGGCGTAAATAAACCTGTAATCATTGGTCATGGTATTTCACAGGCAAAGTCATTTAAGAACATGATCGTTCTTGCTCAAAAAATGATCGATAAGAATGTGATGCAACGAATGAAAGATGAACTAGTATAAAAGTTCTATTCTTGCTTCTTGTTGTTTGCCTATCTTTAAGACCAAGATGGTTCGTTAAGTGTCTATTGCGGCAAGAAAAACATCCGTTATGTTAACTGCTAGACCGAACACGGAAAGTTTGAACAATATTATAAAATGATGAAAACCCTCGTAGCTGCACTTTCTAATTATTAAGTAGTTTAATTACTAACAATTTACTAGTCCCCGAAATTTTATTTCTGATAAAAAATTTGTCCCCGATTCAAATGCTTCTTTGTATATTTATTCCAACTCTCGACCCCTGAAAAAATCACTTCTGATTAGTATCTCAACACCCCCCTCTGAAAAAACCTTAATCTGCCTATTTATAGAATGAAAAGGAATCCGACTTGAAACACTGTTTTAAGCTGGAATCTGCCTTTTGGAATCTGCCACTATTGCTTGACTTATAGACATTGTTTACAAAAAAATATCTGTAAACATCGAACCACATTGAAATTTAAATATCATTATTATGAGAATCAATTCAACTGCCCGGATATTATTTTTGATCTTTAGCTTATGTGCTTTTTATGAAAGATCAGAAGGACAACTACTCAAACCCAGTGATTTCACTTTGTTTTCTGGGCCTGATGGAACAGGCACTACTCTCATCGGCTCCTCCATAACAATTAATGGCGGTAGGGTGGGTGCAAGAAAATTGGTGCAAACAACCGGCAACGTGACCTTTACTAATGCCAATATCCATTCCGGTGATAAGGTAATACTTACCAATAGTAATATAGTCGGTGGTATAATAACCGCAGCCAATTCATCAGGATCAACCGGTACGGCTATTTCTATTGGCTCCAGTACCAATATCAGCGGCAATATTGATGCAAACGGTAATATTGTGATCGGAGGAGGAACCGTTTCAGGAAAAGTTACAATTCCTGCGGATTCAGCCGGAATTCATTTTACTTATTCCGGACCGGCGCCTGGCGGAGGCCTGGTTCGTGGACCCCGGATATTGCCTACGCTTCCTGCAATGCCTTCTGAAATTTCATTTCCTGCAGCAGGAGCTACCAATATAACAGGGAATCAGACATTAACTCCTAACGCGGTAACCGGCATTATTGCTTCCGGTAATGTTATTTATTCAGGTAATAAAACTCTTACATTGAATGGCCCCGGGATATATGTTTTTAATTCATTTCAATGGACAGGAAATTCTAATAAACTTGTGTTTGATTTCAAAGGCTCAACTAACGGAATTTTTTATATCTATGTTTGGGGAAACGCAGATTTTGGTAAATTAAATGCTAGTACTGCTAATGGCAACTCTACAAGTGCCAGCAGAATTTTATTGGAAACACACGGTAATGGATCAGGCACTTCGATTCCGGGATATAGTTTTATTGTTGCCAATGGCTCATCAGGAGGAGGTTCCAAATGGATGGGATCTGTATATGCAAGCAGATCAGGAATAAATATTGGCTCGGGTACCGGCTCCAGCTCACTCACGGGTACCTTTTTAAGTCCAACGCAGATAAACATTCAAAGTGGCGTGACCGTTAACTACGCACCATTTAACGACTGCTGGCCTCCCGATGTAACTGGAGGTATTAGCGTTAATAATGTATTTACTCCTATAGACTCTATTCCACTTGACTTCACGGGTCACACAACATTAACTGCAGTTTCAACCACTGCCGGCGTTTCATTCAGCTGGCAGGCGAGTAAAGGTGGTATTATTTCATCGAATACTAACACCGCAACTATTACAGCATCCGCTGCCGGAACCTATGTCGTTAGCGCTTATACTACTAATGCCAATTGTGTTTCAAAAGATACGGTTGTTGTTACTGCTAAATTGCGTAACATCATTGGCGGCGAACTTCTTTCGATCTACCAGAACTATGATCCTAACAATCCAAGCGCTGAAGTGGATTCATTCTTTGTAGTTCATGACGGCTATGTAACAATTGATATTATATGTAAGGTTGATACCGGAACCGTAAGTAGTTTATTAAGAACTAATACTACTCTTTATGGACTTATTAATGTTATACCAAATGGTCTCAGTAAACATACTGTTACCGGTGATTTCCCGGTGATCCATTTACTAAACCTGAATGCCCGCAATGATATTTTGAACTTTTGTAAACCTTACTATTTGCCGTCTACGAATGCAGGAATTGTCATTTCGCAAGGCGATTCTACTATGCGTTCTTATCTTGTAAGAAAAGGATATGGTCTTGATGGAGCAGGAATTAAGATTGGTGTCATATCAGATAGTTATAATACAATAACAGATCCATCCAAAACTTATAGTGATCCATGTACTGACGTTAACCAGACATTGAATGTAAATACGGCAGCAGTTGATGTTATAAATGGAGATCTTTCCAACGTTACTGTTTTACAGGATTTTCCATTTAAGCGGACTGATGAAGGAAGAGCAATGATGCAAATAGTGCAAGATGTTGCTCCCGCAGCGCCAAAATATTTCAAAACCGGATTTTTTACTGCCGGTTATCTTGCAAAAACTATAGAAGACATGGCGGCTTTAGGGATCAAAATATCAACAGATGATGTTACTTATGCCGATCAGCCAATGTTGAAGGACGGGGTCGTGGCTAAATCCGTAAATAAAGTAAAAGCTTTGGGTGTATTGCATGTTACATCAGCCGGAAATTTTGCTGGCAAATCATATGAAAAGGCTTCTAATTTTGTTGACGCTACTTCTATTGGATTTCCAGGTAAGAAGGCGCATAATTTCGGAAATGATAATAGTAATCCGGATTTTTTCCAGAAAGTATGGCTCAAGCCGGGTTCTCATTTTATAGTATTTCAATGGTTAGATAATAATTACTCACAGGATGAATTGGCGGGTACTCAATTTGATGTAGACTTTTTTTTAACGCCGGTTGATAAGACTGACGGTACCGGTTTGATCGGTTTTAACCGGGATAATCTGTTAGGTGATGCTGTTGAATTTATACCCATTCAAATTCCCCGTAATGATGAATGTGATACTGCAGCAAAAGCATACAATATACTTATTGTAAACAATACTCTTACTGGCGATCCTGTCCGTATTAAGTATGTATCGTTCAAAGGGGGACTTCGCATTGACGAATACAATGAAGGCAATTCTACTATAATTGGACATGCAAATGCCGAAGGAGCACTGACTGTTGGGGCGGCCCGCTTTAATCATGTTCCAGGACACCCATTATTGCCTGCTGCACTTGCCGGTATTACAAAACCACAAATAGAAAGTTTCTCTTCAATTGGGGGGACGATGGGAAGGCAAAAGCCTGATATCGTAGGACCCGATGGCGGTGATGGTACAGTGTTGATGGGACAGGATTATCCAAACCAGGCTTTAAATAATTTTTCCAATTTCTTTGGAACATCTGCTGCTGCTCCACATGTAGCCGCAGCCGCTGCATTAATAATCCAGGCAAGAGATAAATTTCTTAAACAAACGACCACTCCTGATCAATTAAAGTTATTACTACAATCAACAGCAGTTGATATGAGGCCAGCAGGACTGATTGGTTATGATTTTTCATCAGGTCCGGGTTTGATTGATGTGGATGCAGCTATCCGGACTTTTGCCTCTCCAACACCTTTTGAAATAAGTCTCGTGAAAGCGCCAAATATTATACCTTGTCAGGATCCTTTTGAATTAATTATTAAAGGAGAAAACTTTAGTGATAATACAAAAATTTATCTTGTTAATGCACCTGGTGATTCTGTTATTCTCACACCTACATATATTTCGGAAACTAAGGATACTCTAAAAGTGATCATCAGCACTTGTTCTGGAAATCCACAGATATTGGCCTTTACCCCTTCTACTGTTAGAGTACCACCAGTTGTTGGAGGCGCAGAAGATGGCGGTTTCTCAAATAGTATAAAATTATTTAACCATGAAATTGTAGTACAGACTTTAAACGTTTCAAGAAAATACGCAGAGGAAAACCCTATCCCTGCAACTATTGTTACGTTTGATGGAGTAGTTGTTACCAGTCAGACAACCCCCAGCCTTGCCGCTCTCGGTCTTGATGCTACTAAATTAAACCAGGTTGAAACTCTTGCTACACCTTCCAGCGATGTTGGTACCTATGCCATCAAAGTTTACCGGACGTTTGATCCGGCAAATGCTACAGATTTAGCATTAACAAATCAATATAGTTATGTTTTCAAGAATGGTTTGATAACAGTTAATAAAATGCCGTTGACAGTAACGCCGAATCCTATTACGGTTATAGATGGTCAGCCAATAGGAAATGTAACTTTCAATTATGCTTTTGATCAAACCAAAGTTCCGGGCGCACTGGCCACTACTATCATTAATAATCTTAAGGCATCGCATCAAGCCATCTTGCCAAACAATGCAATAGCAGTGATCAAAGACTTTTCAACTTCCGGAATTAATATTTCGTCTCTCAATAATATGAATGCAATGGCAAGCTTCCGGGC
This sequence comes from Chitinophagaceae bacterium, assembly GCA_036005825.1. GTDB lineage: Bacteria > Bacteroidota > Bacteroidia > Chitinophagales > Chitinophagaceae > VBAS01. The sequence goes on from DASYQG010000410.1 coordinate 8,916, forward strand.
AATTAAAAATTCCAGGAAATTCCAGGTTGATGGTGCAGGACAGCTAGTGCCTTTAACTGACCCGAATACATTCGCAGTTCAATATTTTGTTGACGTCGCAGCACAATCGGTCATTGATTACATACAAAATCCTGCATTAGCAACATTCTATGCAGCTTATCCGGGTATCAATAAAAAAGCTTTGCTAGGTGGTGCTGCTTTAAATAGCGGAACTGCGAGGGTAAATAACTCACTGGAACCTATAGTTAATGGTACGCTGGCACAAACACTAACTATTAATAACCAGCCGAAAGTGCCAATATTCAATAATGAATTAGTACAAATTGTAAATGGAGTTCTTGTTCATTTTAATAATGCAGGTGTGCTTGAGCCAATTGTGAACCAGGAATTGGTGCAGATTGTGAATAACGAGCTAGTTCAGATTGTAAATAACACTTTAGAACCTCTTGTTAATAATGAATTGGTACAGTTAGTAAACAATGCTCTCGTCATGATGGTGAATAATGAGCTGGTACAAGTTGTGAACGGCATAAAAGTAAATGAGGCTCTTGAACCGATAGTAAATTCAGGACAACTATCGCCGGCGTTATTAGTAAATAATGAATTGGTACAAATAGTAAATACCGCAAGTGGGCCACAAATTGTCCCGTTAACATTAGCAAGCAATGAAAAAGTGCTGTTACTAAACAACGAACTTGTACAGATAGTAAATAATGAATTGGTTCAGATCGTGAATGGGGAATTGGTACAGGTGGTAAATAATACACTTGAGCCAATTGTAAATAATGATGGCCTGGTACAGATCGTAAATGGCCAGCTGGTACAAATTAATGATGCCGGTGTAAAAACAGCGGTACCAAATAACCAACTTGTTTTGTTTCCTAACAACGAGCTGGTGCAAATGGTAAATAATGAGTTGGTTCAAATTGTAAATGCGCAAATTGAAAATGGCCAGGTAAATGGAACACTTGAACCTTTCGTAAATGGCGACATTGACCTAGTACAGATAGTAAATAATGAGCTGGTGCAGATTGTAAACGGGGAACTGGTACAGGTTGTAAATAATACACTGGAGCCACTTGTCAACCAGGAATTAGTGCAGATCGTAAATGGAGAATTGGTGCAATTTGTAAGCGGTGTAAAAACTCCTATAGGAAATCAATTAGTGCTATTCCCGAATAACGAATTAGTTCAAATGGTGAATGGTCAATTGCAACAATTTGAAAATTACGAAATAGCAGGCGGCCAGGTCAACGGAACGCTTGAACCGTTTGTGAATTATGTCAATTTAAATCTTCTAAACAGTGCGGAGCTTCACATGGTCAACAACGAACTTGTGCAAATCGTAAATAATGAACCTATTCCGAATAATTCACTTGTAATGTTCCCGAATAGCGAGTTAGTTCAAATTGTTAATAATGGACTGGAGCCAATCGTGAATAATGGGTTAGAACAAATTGTAAATAGTGGTTTGGAACCGATCGTAAACAATGAGCTAGTTCAAATTGTAAACAGTAACACTACTGGTGCAGGCAATACTAATAATAATACGGCAGTGATCATTGATGAGGAAGATGTGAATGCTGCGCAACATAACTGGCTTGGACCAATGTTTGGAATTAACATGATAACCGGGATTGGTATTGGAACCAATTATCTAATTCCGGGCAAATTAGTGAATCCGAATTTCGATATTAGTTATGGACGAGGTACAGTAACTGTTAATCCTAACCCATGCCTGTTAACACATTCAACTGCAAAGAATATCAGTAGTACACCGGTTGCTCCGACAAGTATGTGGTTAAGTTTGACGACAAAGGTCAGCGGCCAGCTAAATACAAATGGAGATTTCCTTTTATTCAGGGGTGGTACAGTTACATTTAATTTTGTAAACTCTAACCCGGTTGTGACTAATTCGCCCATACCCGATGGTAAGATCATTGCTGATAATACCGTGTCAACACCCGTGACAAGTTTTGATGCGAATAATAATATTTGGATAACAAAAGTCCCGGTTGGATTTGCAAGTACTTCAGATATTTTCTTTACCGGAAAGATCATTAATTCAAGTAACGGATTTGTGAAATTAGGAGGCAATACTAGTTCTGTAGTGAAGGGAATGTTCTACTGCACTAAAAACTTCAGTGATCAATGGGGTTATGGCCTCGCCGCCTATCAGCCACAATTCAGCTATGGTACTATATCCGGACCGGGACAAGTACAATCAATCAATGGAACTTACCGCGCTGGTACCCCGATACCAGTCATTACAACTCTTGTTGGGGGCGGTAATAGCTACACGGGCCCTAGTAGCAACTTTGATAACTTTACTGCTTGCCCGATCGCCGGCCCGGCTTCAAGCCCTGTAACAAGTGCAATGATGCTCGAAGAAACCCAGGCATCGGTAAAAGAATTCCAATTGATGCCAAACCCTGCATCAGATAATATAACGCTATCTTTTATTCCATCGGCAACTGGTATTTCAATATTAACTGTATTTACAATAGATGGAAGAAAAGTAATTGAATTTAATAATGGTGTTGCTGAAGCCGGTAGACAGTACACTAAGAAAATAGATGTGAGTAAATTTAAGAATGGTGTTTATCTAATGCGGTTACAAAGTGCAGATAAAACAACGGTAAGAAAATTCATAATAGCCAGGTGATCATAAAAAACCAATTTGTGAAACGAAAAAGTATACTTATGAAAAATAAAAAAGTGAGTTTGATCGCATTGCTTATCGGTCTTGCAACTATTACTTTTTCACAAGAGGTAAAGCCAGGCCCGGGAGCAACTAGTGATACAGCAAGGATAAATGCTTTGATAAAAGAGAGTAAAGGGTTAATAGCAAAGGAGCCTGATAAAGCGATACAATTAGCACAGCAAGCAAAAGAAGAAGCCGAAAAAATTGATTTTAAACAGGGCGTTGGCTATGCACTAAAAAATATAGGGTTGGTTTATTATTCACAGGCAAAATATGTAGAAACACTGGATTATTGGGAGCAATCACTAAAAATATTTGAAGATATAAAGGATGACATAGGCATAGCGAATCTTTTAAGCAACATTGGGACACTTTATAGTAACAAGGGAGACGAAACAAGAGGGTTAGAGTATGCACTTCGGTCGCTCAAAATAGCAGAGAAGACGGGCGATAAGCTTAGAATTCTTACAACGCTCAATAATATCGCAACTATTTATTATAACAGACCTGACTCTTTAGATAAGGCTAAGGCACTTGATTATCTCCTGGCTGGTTTACCGTTATGTGACAGTACCGGGAATATGGATGGCCTTGGCATACTTTCAGAAAATGTCGGAGAGATCTACCTCGGGTGGGATCAGCTTGATAAAGCACAAAGCTATTTTGAAAAATCCATCAAGGCTCTTGGCGATGCGCCCAATAGCTCTGTTGCTTATAATGGTATTGGAAAAATTTACCTGAAAAAAGGAGACTATAATCAGGCTTTCAATTATCACAGTAAAGCCCTCAGTATTGCTGAGAAAGCAAAAAGCCCAAGGCATATTGAAGGAACACTCCGCGACATTGCCAACTTGTATGCAAAGCAGAACAATTATGCTACTGCATTAAGTTATTTTGAAAGATCGCGGCTTATCGCCGAGGATTTAAAGGCCGTTCCTGATCTGAAAGATATTTACTCCGGGATGGCCATTGCTTATGAAAAAACGAATGACTATAAAAATGCTTTTAAGTATCAATCGCTTTTGGGAAATATCAAAGACACTCTTTTCAATTTAGATAGAGAAAAAAAATTAGGTAGCCTTCAGTTTGAATTTGATCTGGAGAAGAAACAAAGTGAAATCAACCTGTTGACAAAGGATAAAGACTTGCAAATCGTGCAAACGAAAAGGCAAAAGTTCGCAAAGAACGCTTTTATGATCGGCTTATTCCTTGCTTTTATTATTGCGGCCCTGATCTACAGAAGCTATCGTGATAAAGTAAAAACCCACATACTTGTTGACAGACAGAAAAATGAAATTGAACATTTGCTTTTGAATGTGCTTCCAAAGGAAGTAGCCAAAGAATTACAGCTGACCGGCCGTGCTACTCCCAAACATTACAAAAGTGTAGCTGTTATGTTCACGGATTTCAGAGGCTTTACATTGTTAACTGATCACATGTCGCCTGATGAACTAGTGGCGGAATTAGATGCCTGTTTTAACATCTTTGATGAAATTATTGCAAAGCATAACCTGGAAAAGATCAAGACCATAGGAGATTCTTACATGTGTGCGGGGGGAATTCCTAAAGAAGATGAGATGTATGTTTTAAAAATTGTAAGAGCGGGTCTTGAAATACAGGAATATATTGTCAGCAATAATGAACGGAGATTGGAAAAAGGTTTGGAACCGTGGTATTTGCGGATCGGTATACATGTTGGCCCTGTTGTAGCGGGAGTAGTAGGTAAAATGAAATACGCTTATGATATCTGGGGTAGTACGGTAAATATTGCCAGCCGTATGGAAAGTAACGGTGAACCTGGTAAAGTAAATATCTCTTCGGCCACTTATGAACTGATCAAAGATTATTATGAATGCAGCCACAGGGGGAAGATCAGTGCGAAAAATGTTGGCGAGATCGATATGTATTTTATCGAGCATGAACGCAGGATCCCACTAACTCTTACAAATACTGAAAGTGAGGTGATCAATCAATGACTTTAGTCTTTTGAACAGAACATGTACAAATATTTCAAATATTGCATGGAAAAATAATGTTTAAATTTACAACCTAATATCTTTGGTCCTTTAGCAATCCTTTTTTATTCGCCACTCGTATCGTAAAAATATCAAAAGACTTATACCGCAATTAAAAGGCAGGTTGTTCAACTTCGGTTGTGGGATCAAGTCCTTTGAAAACCTTCTAACGTGAAAAATAAGTTGATGTTGATCAGCCAAAAAACCAGACATGATTGTAAAAGGCAGAAAAATGAGTCAATTTATTTTACTTGCTGAAAGGACATAAAGAATTCGCACAATATAAGATACAAAGCAACGATAAATCTCCTGATTCCGATTAGTTGTTAAGAGTGAAAATTTTATTTATACATAATCGATACAAACAAATGGGAGGCGAAGAAGTTTCAGTAGAATTGGAAGCTTTGCTGCTTAAGGACAAGGGTCACAAAGTACAATCTCTTATTTTTGATAATAAAAAAATTACAGGTTTTTTCTCAAAAATAAGATTTGGCCTCAATTCGATATATAACTTTGCATCCGCCCGTAAATTATCCAATGCTATCCGGGAATTTCAGCCTGATATAATACATATACATAATATATTCTTTATTGCGTCCCCTTCTGTTTTAGTTATTGCCAATCGAAACAAAATCCCTGTAGTTTATACTTTACATAATTATAGGCTGATCTGTGCAAATGCACTAATGCTTCGGGAATTTCAAGTATGCGAACTTTGTATTAAGAAAAAATTCCCAACAGCGGGCATCAGGCATAAATGCTATCGTGATTCTCTTTCCGCATCTGCCCTGGTTACAATTATTACTGCAGTTCATAAATATTTCCATACATGGAAGAAGAAGGTTACAACTTTTATTACGCTAAACGATTTTGCAAGGAATAAAATAATAAACTCATCATTAGAAATTCCTGTGAGCAATGCGATAACAAAACCAAATTTTGTCCCAGATCCCGGAGAAGGAACGTATCCAAGAGAGGACTTTTTTCTTTTTGCGGGAAGAATAGCAAAAGAAAAAGGTGTACATGTTTTATTAAAAGCCTTCGCTGATATGCCTGACAAAAAAGTTATAATAATCGGTGATGGACCAGAAAAAGAAAAATTAATGGATCAATATAATTCGTATAATAATATTTCCTTTACAGGGCAATTAGATAAATTGGAGGTCGAAGAATACTTGAAACGTTGTCGGGCATTTATCTGTCCTTCTATCTGGCATGAAGGAACACCATTAACAATTATTGAAGCATTTGCGACCGGCACTCCTGTGATAGCATCACGAATTGACCCTACGCCAGAGTCAGTAAAAGATGGCTATAATGGGATTTTGTTTTCAACGCTGGATGCTACCGATCTGCAACTGAAAGTGAATTTGCTGGAAGAGCTTACAAATGCTGATAACCTATTCTATAAAAACGCCAGGCAAACTTATATTGAGAAATTTCATCCGGAAATACATTATAAGGCCATAATGGATATTTATGAAAAAGCAATGGTTTCATTAATGCCTGAAAAATTAAATACTTTAGCTAATCATACAGATCTATCTATAAGTTAATTTGAAATATATAACTGTATTTTTATTTTTAAATGATCAAAAATTGAGAACCGATTACGAAATATTCAAAACCCTTCTTTACTTCGATCTCTTTGACTATCCGCTTACAAAGAATGAAATTTTCAGATTTCTCGAACAAAAAACTGAAATGGAAGAGTTAACAAGAAAATTACAACAGCTAATATTAGAAAAAAAAATCTGGCAATTAGATGAGTTCTATTCTTTACAAAACAATCAAAAACTTGTTGAGCGAAGAAGAACCGGAAATGCAAGAGCTGGCATTTTTTTAAATAAAGCCACGTGGATTTCGAGATTACTTTCACAATTTCCTTATGTAAGGGCAATCGGCATCTCGGGATCCGTATCTAAAAATTATGCAGATGAGTATGCTGATATTGATTATTTTATTATTACTAAAACAAATCGGTTATGGATTGCCAGAACCCTTATGCATTTATATAAAAAACTACCGTTCATAAAAGATAGAAAGAAGTTTTACTGCATGAATTATTATATTGATGAATCAGAGCTCCAGATTGAAGAACAAAATATTTACACCGCTACGGAATTAGTAACAATGATGCCCATGTATGGAAATGGCAGTATCGACAATTTTTACGCCGCCAACCAATGGGCACTTATTTATTTCCCAAATCTTCAATTGCAAGGAAAGAAATATCAGTCAAAATCAAAAGATCATTGGGCAAAAGTAATGTTTGAAGCGATATTGAATAACAGGATTGGCGATTGGCTCGATAATTATTTTTTTAGACTGACTACAAAAAGATGGAAATTGAAAGAAGAACAAGGAAGGCTTAATACAAAGGGTGAAAGAATGGGTCTGAAGACAAGTAAACACTGCTCCAAACCAAACCCGATTTTTTTTCATAATTCTTTCATGAATAGGTATGAACACAAACTGGAAGAAATGAAACAAAAATGGAATACCTGATCTTAAAATTTTATCAATTTTTTTTCAAAGTAATGATATAATAATCACCAATACTTTTCCAGGGCCATTTAAGTTTCCATTTATTTTCTTTTTCTTTTAGCCAATTAAATAATGATGACCTTTTCGTTGGAAAATTTTCAAGATAAGATGGGGGCACCAGTGTACAAAGTCCTTCTACTGATAGAACTTCATAAGAATTTTTCATATTCTTAATAACATAAGAAGGGTTGTAATACCAGCACGTAAAATATTCACCTTCTATATGCGCCTTCACTCCTTTACTGCTAAAGAAACGGCGAAAAGCAATTTTAAAATCTCCTTTTAAAAATAGTAAACTTTCCCATAAGCAAAACTTGGGAAGAATTACAAGAGTTACGATGCCATTAGGCTTAAGCAATGTCAAAAATGAATGAAGAACTTTATCAAGCTCACCTGTACAATTTAAACCCGCAAAATTGGAAAAGATAAGATCATAAGGCCCTTTATTAGTCAGATCTTGTAATTCAGTAAAGGAGCAAAGTTCATTGGTGATTCGTCCCTCAAGTTTGTTTTGACGAACTTTTTCAACAAGTTTTCCCTGCATTCCTTCTGAAATATCCGTGGCATGCACAATATGATCGTGTTGAGCAAACCAAACCGCATCCTCACCGGTTCCTGCATTTAATTCAAGAATTTTACTATTTGGTTTTAGAAACTGTTGCAAGTGATCCCTGACCCTTTGCCGCTTGTATTGAATAATAATATTGGAAGAATATATCTCGTCGAAAATTGCGGATTGTTTGCTAAAAGCTTTCTCCGTGGCTTGCTCATTTACGCTATGTATGGATCCATTCACGATGCAGCAGGTTTTTCTAGAGCAGTCAGTTTCATTTTAGACAAAAAGCTTGCAGGGAGATAATAAAAATAAGAGGCTGCTTTCCTGATCTTCTTCAAAGATGTTTTTGCCGGGTTCAAAAAAAGCTGCCTTATATTTTCCAGTGCAAGGTGCATACGATAAGTCCTGTGAACATACTGATATAATTGTTTATAAAAAGCAGGCTGGTAGGTGTTCCGGAACATTAATGCCAATTCATCCGAATCTGTCCAGTTTGTCTTTTCTTTCAAATCGGATTTTACTTTTTCATAAAATCCTGTGCCCGGCAAAGGATATGAAACAGATATACCAATTTCATAAGGTAATAGTTCGTTGATCATCTTTATGGTTTTCTTTATATCTTCTTTTGTTTCGCCTATATATCCAAACTGAATAAAGAAAGATGGCTTCATCCCATATTTTCGAATAAGTTTTGTGGATTCATGAATTTGTTCAACGGTTGTTCCCTTATCCATCGCGTCTAATATCGTTTGTGAACCACTCTCCGCTCCCATCCAGATATTATCACATCCAGCTCTTGCAAGGTCACGAATATAATTTTCCTGCAATAACAGGTCGGCTCTTGCCTGTATCTTGAATTTGAATTGAAGGTTTTCTTTTTCTACAAGATCAGCGAACTCATTTACCCAACCGGGTTTTAATCCAAATATATCATCGCAAAACCAAATATGATCGAATTGAAATTTCTCTTTGAGTATTTTTAATTCCTTCACTACATTTTGTGGTGACCGGGAATTATAGCGATTGCCATAGATCGGCTTTGCACACCAATTACATTTAAATGGACAACCTCTTGTCGTACCCATGTTCATAGAAAAATAACCGGCATGATCCAGCCATGATCGACGATAGGATTCTATATCCACGAGATCCCATGCAGGTAAAGGCAAACTGTCAAGATCCTTTAAAACATTTCTTCGTGCTGTTTTTATTACACAATCGTTTTGCTTAAAGGCAATCCCGGGAATAGTAGAAGTGTCTTTTTTATTTTCCTGTAAAGTTTTTACCAACTCAAGCAAGGTCATTTCCGCCTCGCCAAGAAGAATAAAGTCAGCGCCTTCCTCAATGTATTGTTCATAATGGTCTGTTGAATCAGAACTTGAAACTATAACTATGCAGCCTCTCTCTTTTGCCAGTTTACTCATCTTAAATGCCGCTTCCCGCATATTCGTAAGGCACATTTTGGTGAGATAATTAAATCCATCATCATATAAAACCAAAATGTCAGGATGAAATTTTTCGATCGCTGGAATTATATCGTCTGCGCCATTTGCAAACATCACATCGTGAAGATCTACATCATATCCTTCTTGCCGCATTACCGAAGCCGCGTATAACGTACCAAGCGGAGCAAAAGGTAACCCCGTTTGCCATTGCTTGGGGTCAAACCGCAGAAAATAAGAATGTGAGAAAAGAATTTTTTTCATCTGATGCAAATTAACAGTTTTAAGAGGAGTAATCAGGATTAACAACCCAACTTCGTTCAATTTTATAAATATAATTTTCCTCCATAATATTTTTCCTTTTATAAGTACAATCTAAGCGAAACTGGTTTTTTTCTGCAATTGACCGGATCATCCCAAAATCACAATTTTGTGAAAGTATCATTAACACAATTGACGTGTTATGCATATAATCACCCAGGGACTTGAATAAACTTTGAAAATATTCCCCGTTCTCGCCACAGTACCATGCGTAGTCCTTGAACGTAATGGCATTTCGCTTATAATATGGCGGATTAATTATAACAAGATCAAAATCCTGCTTGGGAATATTTTTAAACATGTCTGATAAAATGATCTCTATCGCAACATCGTTCTGTAGACTATTTATATTGAGATTTTCTACAGCAACCGGGTTAATATCAGTTGCGGTAACTTTTGCTTTTCTTTTTGCTGCATAAATTGAAATAAGACCGCTGCCGGCGCCAAGTTCTAAAAATGTTTTATTCTCTATTTCCAACCTTTTGATAAAATTAATAAGTAGTCTGGTGCTGAAAAAAAATCCCGGATGAAAAACCTCGGGAGGGATCCTGAGCCGAATATCTTTATACCGATAGCCCCTTGTTTTGGAAAGATATTTTGTAAGCAATGGTTTATAAAAGGTGTTGGCAAGCCTGCCTATTATTTTCTGCATAAACAAATTTAAAAATCATATTGACTGTAACATGAACTTTAGCTCTTTATTATCATTGTCATTTCAAGATCAGTATTTCGTTAAAATTCAGGGGCTCATTAAATGGATATTAGTTAATAATTCCAACGTGTAATCGTAAAACAAGGTTGCCTGTCCATCGATTTTTCCATTATACTGTAGGATACCCGACACCCTTATTTTTTTGATGGAGATAGTGAAAGAAATGAATGAGAAATAAGTCGCCGGTTAAATTAGTTAATTTATTTTCTTCTAACATTTCACCCCACAAAAGCATGTGACTTCCTAAGTTTCTTGTTTTGAAAATTTTTATTTCCCTATAACTTTTTACCCAATCGGGAATATAAAAATTTAAATTTTTACTGCGCAGCAAACCAAATGGTAACGAGTGTAAAGAAGGTGGTTTGCTGCTGTGATGTTTACCTAGCTCGTAAATAATATTTTTATGCTGAAATGAAACTTCCGAGACAACCAATTTTCCGGTTTGAATAATTTTTGGAAGTGAAACATTGCTATGTCTTAACCCAAATACATACCTGTTTTTGTTTTTAATTTCACCCAATAAATCCATTGGAAATATATTATAATAATCGCCTTCCCTGAAAGAAATCAATTTTATCTGTCGTGGATAACTATATGCTGAAACAAGATACTTGAACTTAGAGAGTGTTAGCCCATTCTTTTTATAATACCTTGCAAACAATAAGTTTCGTTTAATAGAATTGAGTTGGTAAATCTCACTTCTTATTGCCGTAAATAAGAAAAGTACTCCAAAATCTTCCTTAATGCAATCGAAGAAATGTAGCGTTAGGATTGCTGAAGCATTTTTTTTTACATCGCTATTATCATAGGAAGAATCACAGAAATACATTTGGCATTTCTGATTTATCGTAGAGAAAATTTCTTCCCCATTTTGTTCAAACCATAGGCCAAAAACAATAGGCTCAATACAAAGTAACCAATGGATCTGTGAGATGTTATATATACTCTCGCCTGCTTTTAAATACACCCTCTCCGAAATCCCATCCTCAATAGCAATATTTACATATTCCCTGATTTGAATATCTCCAAATAATATTTTTCTTATATAGTTTTTCATTGTCTCACCAGGTGTACAAGCCTAAACCCGAACCCCCCTAAAAATTCAGTCTCGCATAAATCAAAGAAGGGGTAACAAGCTTTTTTAATTTCTTTTGTAGAATGAACGAAGACTGTTTGCTTAAATCCTTCATGCCAAACATACATTCTAAATGGAGTGCCGAAGATAAGAGTGCGAAGAGCATTTTTTCGGTGCCATTTCAACATTTTTTTAAAAGAATGATCCAATAAAACTGCTATAAGATGCCCGCCGGGTTTAATTGCAAAGGAGAGGTTTTTAAATAAGAGTTTTATATCCTTTATATTGTTGATCGCCCCAAAATTTGAAAGAACTGCATCAACCCGTTGAGAAAAAAAAGTTTCATTTTGCCATTTTGTAAAATCTGTTTTCTCATCGGCAAGAAAGATAATATCGCCGTTATGTAAAACAGTATTATTATAATTAATTGCATGTTCCCGCATTGAAACTGAAGGTTCACAAAATAAAATCTTGTACCCTTTTGCTGTTAGCCATTCAAGATCGAGCCCTGTTCCCCCACCAAAATCAAGCACACACCCGGATTTAACTTTATTAATAAACTTATCCTTCACTTTTTGTCGAATAAGTTTATTAGAATCATCTTTTTCCAAATGATGATTGTAGCTATTTGCTATTTTGTCATAGTACTTGATATTTTCTTTGTGTACGAGAATTTCTTCCTTATTGAAGAAATAAGTCATAAAGGATTATTTAGTTTTTTTTTGTTGACGAGCGAACGGTAAAACGATTTATGTCGCAAAAATAACCCATTGCTTCGAGACCGTTGTTCGCAAAATAACTAAACATAAAGTAACGAAATTGCATAAAATTGCATTTTCTAAGTGTCAGTAAAATAATTAAAATTGGTATGGAATCATGGGAGCAGTTCTTGCAGCTTAGTGTGGTTGTCCCAACCTGTAACAGAAAGAAACAATTACTTTCTGTGCTGCAAAACCTGAATGATTCGTCATATCCATTACTTGAAGTAATTATTGTAGATTCCGGAGAAGATAAGTTGTTGAATGCCGAGTATACAACATTTAAGAATTTGTGTATTTATTACTTAGAATCTGAAAAGTCAGTTTGTGTTCAACGCAATATTGGTATCAAAATGGCAAGAGGAGAATGGATATTTCTTTGCGATGACGATATTGAAATACCAAAGGACTATTTACAAAAGCTTATTAATCACGTCAACCGACATAACGAGGCTGGTGTTGTTTCTGGCTTAGTGTTGCAAGAGGTAGAAAATGAATGGAAAGCAAGCTATCCAATACATTCAGCTTTCCAACTGTGTTGGAAGTTTATTTTTCAAATGGGCATTTGGGGAGAAATTAATTGTGAGAGTAACAATGTAGTCATAAGAAAATTAAAGCAACACTATAAACAAAAAGGAAATCATATTTCAAAAGCAGGATGGCCAATTGTTACTGATTTTTCGGGTGACTATTTTATAACTCCAGTTTATGGATTGGGTGCGTCGCTAGTTAGAAAGCAGTGGTTAATTGATTCGCCTTATGATGAAGCTTTAGACCCACATGGCATTGGGGATAATTATGGGGTAAATATGGGTTTTCCTTCTATCGGCGTTCATGTGCTGAACGATGCGTTTGTATATCATCATCGTGGGCCAGAAAACCGTTTGCAAAAACCATTGCAATATTTTAGAAGGGCACTTGCACTCGATTATTTTAGAAGGATAAATAAAAGCCTTGCAGACATAAAAAAACTATGGCTTTTGTGGTCATTAGCAGGAAGCTTAATAAATTTTATCTTCAGAGGAGATAGGAGAATGGCCCGGGCAGCTTATAAGTCTTTTTGGATGATTGCTATAGAGCAGAATCCGTATTACAAGGCGCACAAGGCAAAGGAAAGAATAATAGAACCGACCTTATAGGAAAAATTTAGGTAATTCATCATTTAGTTTATGACAATATATTCGAAGAGATAACCAATATTAACAATAAATCATGCAGGTGAACAAAAGTCAAACAACCACGCCAACAAATCTACTTCCTTGGTTCATCTTTATTTTATACACTGCTTTGTTAGGTTACTCAATTGTTCACCATGAACTATGGGGAGATGAAATTCATAGCTGGAATATTGCTAAAGGGAGCAATAGTTTTTTTGATTTGATCATAAATACCCGTTATGAGGGCCATCCGCCAGTTTGGTACACTATTTTGTGGACGGTCTCAAAGTTCACTCATGATACATCTTACTTGCAACTCATTCATCTTTTAATCGCTTGCGCAGTTGTTTTTGTTCTTCTATTCTATTCTTCTTTCCCTATCGTAGCAAAGGTCTTAATTCCTTTTGGTTATTTCTTCTTGTATGAATATGCAGCAATAAGCAGAAATTATGCTATTGGGGTTTTGATTGCCTTTTGC
>DASYQG010000411.1:0-10701 GCA_036005825.1 Chitinophagaceae bacterium
TGTATCGTTCCCAAAATTTTATCCCGGTAATCATTTCGATAAGCATCATAAATTTTTCTTTGCTCATCTTCCATTTCGCAGAATAAGATCATTTCTAGTTTTTCCGGAAGATCTTTTGCCACCTGTTCTTTTGTACGGCGAAGAATGAATGGATAAAGGATCTTTTTCAAATGCTCTTTTCTATCAGGCTCACCAAATTTATCGATCGGTATTGCAAACTCCTGCCTGAAAAATTCCATGCTGCCCAGCATTCCGGGGTTCAGAAAATTCATTTGTGCAAAAATGTCAAACGTATTATTCTGCAATGGCGTACCACTCATGCACAACCTGTTCTTTGCGTGTAATAATGAAGCCGCTCTTGTTACTTTACTCAATGGATTTTTTATCGCCTGGCTTTCATCCAGCAACAAATAATCCAGCTCGATGGTCATTAATAATTTAATATCGCTGCGCAATGTGCCATAGGTCGTAATAATAACATCGCTGTTTGCAAATTTTTCTTTATCCCTTGATCTTGCAGCGCCGTGATGAATGCAATAAGTAAGTTTTGGCGTGAATTTCTTTATTTCATTTTCCCAGTTATAGATAAGTGTTGTTGGGCAAACGACCATTGCCTGAAATTTTCCATGTTCATTTTTATAACGCTGCATGAATGAAAGTGCCTGTACGGTTTTTCCCAAACCCATATCGTCCGCAAGAATACCTCCCCATTTTACTTCACTTAAATAATTGAGCCAATGATAGCCTGATACCTGGTAAGGCCGAAGAACTCCTTGTAATTGCTCCGGCAGATCGATCTCTTTTATTTTATTGAATTCCTTCAGGTTCTCATATTTCTCTTCCAGCTTCAGCACTAATTCATTTTCATCCCTGTTCTCATACAATTCATCGATCACACTCATGTGATAACGACTCAACTTAAGTTGATTTGTTTTTCCTTCGCCAACACGGAACAACAAAGAATATTTTTTTAACCATTCTTCCGGAAGAATTCCCAACGTGCCATCTCCCAGCTGAACAAATTGTTGTTTATTGGCCAATGCTCTTTTTACTTCTGCCACACTCACCTGCTGATCGCCGAAAACAATATCGATCCGTGCATCAAACCAATCAGTATTACTATTGATGAAAATTTTTGTCGATGGCCTTGCAGTATTGAAACGAAAATTTTTCAATGCATCAAAACCAAACACAGGTGTTTTCATTTCATTCATGGCGTCCACAAATAAAAAGAACCAATTATTTTTTAAAACATCGACACCTTTCAATGCCAATGCCTGTGAATCTTCCTGGTAAATAAAATTGCTATGCAGGTTTTGCATTTTAGCAATAAACTCTTGCTCTGCCGGGCGGTTACGGTGCACAATAATTACTTTATCCCCCGCTGGCACTACTACTTCGTCTCTTTCTTTTGCCGTTGTAGCAAATCCTTTATAAGAAAATATCGGTTGGAATAAAAGATAATCTCCTTTTTCAGCCAGGTAAAGACTTATATCAGGTTTGCCATCTTTTATTTCCTGCAAAAGAGATTTATCAAAGTTTACCTTAAATTCTTTTGTAAGCGGCAATACTTGTTGCTGCAAAACATTGCTCCAATCTGAAAAATTTGTCTTTTGGGTGCCAGCCGGAAAAAAATTTTCCGCTACTTCACTCGTATGCTGATCTTTCCAGGAAAATAATTGATGGTTGTATAAATAAAAAAGTGGTGTGCCTGCTTCATTGTCTTTAAGATCAAGTAAAAGACCGCCAGCTTTCACCGTCGCTTTTATTTCAATCGAGCCATTATTTTTTATTATATCAAATGATGGTTTAATATCATCTGACGAAATATTGATCTGCTGAAGGTTCGATGTACGGAATGTTTTTCCTTTTGCAAGTTGAAATATCAACCCCTTGCCGGCTATTGATAAAAGAAGTTTTTTCAGTTTTGGAAAAAGATATTCTCTTACCAATGAACGGGTATCTTCCGGCAAATCATCTTCTTCCTGGTGAATGATATTCTCCCAAATTCCTGAAAAGGGTGAATTGCGGCTAATATATTTACTGATCTCGGGCTCCTGTAATTTTCTTATTGCATTCAGCATTTGCTTGTCATCTTCATTAAAATTTTCAGCCTCTACATATTTTGACATATCAAGCTTTTCAACCTTGCTTGAAAATACATCTGCATTATCATCGGCTTCACCACTTATTGCATCAATGGTGAAATAAGGATAATTTTTTTTATTGAAATTGATGACCAATCCAAGCCTGTGAGTAACGGTTGATATTTCTGGCTTTGGTAATGCTTCGGTAAAGATCTCTTCTTGCACTTCAACCGGTTTTGGCACTGAAGCCGTCGTTGGTGCATTCACTCTTTTAATACTTGTATCAAGTACCCGTAAAAAAGGTTTTCCGTCTTTATAAGAAAATTCAAACTTTCCTTTAAGATCATCGCTTAATGAATAGCCATACGCTTCCAGTAATTTATTTTTTTCTTTATCCCAATTGCGAATGCTATCGAAATAATAAGGACCATGTGAATTCAATAACTGTAAGAACACGATCATTTTTGGTAGGTTCAGAGGATGATCTATGTCTTCGTAATCTGAACTCGTATCAAAATTTCTTTCCTCATTCTTTTTAATAATGACTTTATATGATTTTCCATCGAGTTCAACAGTTGCTTTTACTGTCTCATCTTTTGCTGATTCAATATTGGCTTTATCGGTCCGCAAATATTGTTCTGCATCCTGGTAAGTGGTTTGAGAAGAAAGAAGCCGGAGCGTTTTCAGATCAATATGTTTCATCTTGGCAACTGTATGCCGCTGATCGTATTTTGACATCCCTGTTTTCAGCAGGTTTTTATCGAGCATCTCCTGTAACTGAAACAAAGAAGCCGCTTCATGTCGACAAATGTCTCCAAGATTATAAGGACAGGCGCACCGCATTGATACATGTTGCGGATCATTTATTTTTTGAATATAAACTTTATAAAAAGTGGAATAACTATCATCCTTTACACGAAACACAGCTGATCCAAAAAGGTTATCATACTCCACCAGTTCGACAAATCCAATTGCATGAATTTTTTTTCCACGACGGATCACTTCATCAGTTCCATGGGTATAAACGTATTTGAGAAGATGTGGTAGGGCCAAGTGACTTTAGATTTTAATAGGAATCCCTTTCGTTCAGAAAAGGGTAATCTGCAAAAATAAAGGAATGTATTTCTGATTTCCAGCGATTAAGAGATAAATAAATTATTTTATGATCGGGAAAAAATAAGAATGAAAAGGAGTATCTTTATAGATTTATTTTTTCTTTAAGTAGCGCACATTTCTGATCTACTTCACAACCAATTTTCCATTATCATATATCGGTAATACGTTTGCGCCGTCTGCGGTTAAGCAATAACGAATATCTTTTTCCAAACCAAAACCCATTAGCCGGTGATAATGCGATGCTTCGTTTTTTTTCATGAATCCAAAAAGATCTTTCTGTGCTTTTTTATAGATCGTTTCTGCAAGATGTGATGAATCGCAGTTAATAGAAAAATATTTTCTGATCTTTGAAATAACTGCCCCTGCAAACAACATGTCTTCCATATTCACCCGGTCTTTCCATGCAGCGCAACCCAGTATTACATTTTGTTTCCTTTCAGTAAGATGATCACCTACCGCTGAAAGATTAGGGAATGAGCCGGTAATAATTTCCTTTGCGCCTTTATCCAATGCCATTTGTAAAAGTCTTGTGCCGTTTGTTGTAGTAAGCACCAATGTTTTTCCTTCAATAAATTCTCTCGGATATTCAAAGGGTGAGTTGCCATGAATAAGACCTTCTGCAACTTTTCCATCTCGTTCTCCAGCAGTAATGCCATGAATTTGCTTTCCAATTTCAATACAACGACTAACACTATCGACCGGTATTACAGATTTCGCCCCATTATATAATGCAGTTGCAATAGTAGAAGTAGCCCGAAGCACATCAATAATTACAACGGTAGCGCTACTTATCTCATATAGATTTAACAATGCTGGTGAAAGAGAAGTAAAAAGAGAGGGCTTAGTTTTATTCATCGGACAAATATAACAAAGGATAGCTCAACGACGATTGCTCAACAATGCTCTCCACTTATCAGTTTCGGCGTATTGTTTTATCACAACGTTGCGGTGATTGATCAGTTTTTCAAGATAAGAATTCAAATAAAATTTATTTACCAACTTACCGATCCAGCCATAAGGCGTTTCATAATTAATAATATCAATTACAATAGTTCCGTTATCAACGGGTTTAAAAAAATGCTGGTGTTCAAAAAACTTAAAATCGCCTTTGATCATTTTATCGGTGAATGTCTCAAAGGGTTTCATCTCAGTGATCTTCGAGGTAAAGAACCTGGTTTTAAAAAGATGTTTCCCTTTCCATGTCACCGTATCTTCTTTGTTAATTAAGCCTGAGGTAGTGCCCGATATAGCCTCTTCCTTAAACTGCTCCATTGAAATTTTATGCAGGCTGATATTCCTGTTAAGATCAAACACTATATGTGCCGGGGCAGCAATAAATGAGGTTAGGTGAATTGTCGGCATAGCAAGAGTAGTAAGATAGTCCGCTTTACACAAAAATCAAACCGGGATGAGATCCTTTTTTCAACTGAAGGGCAGTTTCACAACTTTTGCCTTCAGCGATTTATCTCTTACCGCAATAAAAATTTCTGAATCGATCGCGGCGTTCTCCATCGTTACATATCCCATTCCAATTGCTTTTTGCAATGAAGGAGATTGCGTTCCTGATGTTACATACCCGATCTTATTTCCGGCAGCATCTTTTATTTCATAATTATGACGGGGAATGCCTTTATCGATCATTTCAAATCCAACAAGTTTTCTTTTTATTCCTTCTGCTTTTTGTCTTTCTAAAATACTTTTTGCCGTAAACTCTTTTGTGAATTTGGTGATCCATCCAAGACCGGCTTCTAATGGCGATGTGGTATCATCGATATCATTTCCATAAAGACAGAAACCCATTTCGAGCCGCAATGTATCCCTTGCGCCAAGTCCAATTGGTTTTAATCCCTGCGGTCCGCCAATTTTAAAAATCGCATCCCATATTTTATCAGCATCTCCTTCTTTATCTTCAAAATAAATTTCAACTCCGCCAGCACCTGTATAGCCGGTTGCACTTACTACCACATTATCAACGCCTGCAAATTTTCCTTTGACAAACGTGTAATACTTTAAATTAAGAATATCCATTTCAGTTAGTGGCTGTAAGATTTTTGTCGCATTTGGACCCTGTATTGCAAGCAAACATGTTTTATCGGAAATATTATGCACCTCCGTTCCTTTTGTGTTGTGCTTGCTTATCCAGTTCCAATCTTTTTCAATATTGCTTGCGTTCACCACTAGCATGTACACTTTATTTTCTTCGATACAATAAACAAGCAGGTCATCAACGATGCCGGCATTGTCATTTGGCAAACAGCTGTATTGTGCTTTTCCATTTGTAAGCTTAGAAGCATCGTTGGAAGTGGCACGTTGAATAAGATCAAGAGCATTTTCGCCTTTTAAAATAAATTCTCCCATGTGGCTTACATCGAACACACCTGCATTTTTTCTTACAGCAGCATGCTCATCGTTTATTCCCGTATATGAAATAGGCATGTTATAACCGGCGAACTCCGCCATCTTTGCGCCAAGAGCAATGTGTTTATTTGTAAAAGCTGTATTCTTCATAATCTTATTATGGTGGGCAAAGATAACGTTACTGAAAACAAAAAAGTCCCGCTAAAGCGGGACTCGATTTTCTCATCTCGCCTAAGGCAAGAGGAAATTCCAACTTCAACCGACTTTAATTAAATATTTGTACAAGAGAAAATATCGGAGATCCGGCAACTTCCCCATCGTCTCCGTCATCCAAACTTTCTTTCTTGCTGTTGCCACTGATCGAATCCTTTTTAGGCTTTTTGCTTTCTTCCATTTCTTTTAGCTTCTGCTGCTCTTCCTGTACTTTTCGCCGCTGTTCTTCTATGCTATTTATTGTTGATGGTTGTGCATCCTCATAACGATAGTCACCGGTTTGAGTTTTAGGAGAAGATTTTGTTTCTGCCGGTTTGTTAGGATCAACCAGCGTTCCTTTCTCTGTCATCACATAGTCCACATTTGTCCTGTATTCAAACCAATCATTATAATCCATTTCGATCCTCCCGCGGCGAAGCCTGCTTCTCCTGTCTCTCATTCTTACCTCAACAGGGTTGAGCTTGTCTGTTATCGACTCATCAAATCTTAATTTTTTACCAACAGGTACTTGTATTTTTAATTCTATCATTTGACCGCGGTATTTGCTGTTCTGGCTAATCGCAAATCCGTTTCCAATATCAAGTATGCTGTCATTGCTTGAAATACTATACTGAATTTGCCCGGCTCTTGTTTTTGCATCAGTTACCGATCTGCCCATGCTCTTTTTAACAAGTATTACATGATAATCAGCATCAGCACTTTTTTCTACGGTAAAATCAACCAATGAAAGTTTTAAAGAATCTTCACTTATGTTCCATCCTTCTGAATCAGTATCAATCCACCACGCTTTGTCAGTGAATTCAAGTACTGGTTGCGAAACCAATATGGTCATTTTATTAGCAGGCTGCGTAATTGGAATAGTCACAGGATCTGCATCTTCAAAATAGCGGGTTTCTCTTACTACAGTTGATACAAGCATAATAACAGCAACCCATCCCAATGCCCATAATCCGCCAAATATCCAACCGAGATAACTGCTTCTTGATTTTACACCAATAATTCTTCTGATCAGCCAAACTATAAAACCAACCAATGGAATACCAAGAAACAGAATCAACGTTCCCCATGCAAATACGGGCTGCCAGTTATTTGTCCATAAATAATCATTTACCGGCCACCAGGCTACTCCTCCAAAAATGATCGCCATTAATATTCCAAACAAAACAAGAGCAATTACTCCCACAATGAACATAAAGAAAACTTTGAACAAGACACCAATTGCGTGGCCAATTCCGCTACCGATTGGCTTGGCTACCTGTCTTACTTCAGTAGCAAATGTTTTACCTCTTGTTTCCGAAAATTCTTTTGCTTTTACACCAATATTTTGTGCGGCTGTCTTGATGTCCTCTCCCATTTCTTTTGCTCTTTCCTGCACATTTTGTTTAATAGTGTTTACGTCCACCTTTTCGCCACGCATTTCCATTTTTTCATAAGCACTTTTGGCTTCTGGCAATACTATCCATAAAACAATGTATGCAATAATAAATGTGCTTGTCAGAGATCCAAATACAATACCGGGGAAAAATATAAAGCCTCCTCTTGAACCAAAACCATTAAACATAGTAATAAGAACATTCAAAAGAATGGGTGCAAGAAAAACTAACCTGATACCAACAGCACTTTTATTAAAATAAGCTGCAAGACCACTGCACACACCGCCAATCATTCTACCTTCAGGATTCCGAAATACTCTTTTACCGGTATAGCCTTCCATTTCTTTAGCCGGTAAAACGATCCACATAATAATATATGCCCAAAACCCTAAAGAGAATGTTCCCAACGATATGATTACATATAATAATCTTACAATAGCAGGATCAACATTTAAATAGGATGCGATGCCACTACACACACCGCCAATAAACTTATCGCTGGTATCCCTATACAATCCTCGTTTTGTTTTTGGAGGAACTTGTGATTGTGTTGACTGCTGATTTGAACTTGCAGAAGAGGTGGAAGAAGCAAAGGACTGTTCTTTTATTTCTTCTCCTTCAAAATCTTCAGGACGACCCATTGCATTTGCAATTTCATTTACATCAGTATCGGTGATACTATCAGCTCCTTTGCGAACTTTTTCACTCATCAACTCTGCAATACGACTCTCAATATCATTGATGATCTCATCACGACCTTCCTCATTGGCAAAATACCGGCGAAGACTTTCAATATACTCCTGTAATTTCTCGTAGGCAGAATCTTCTATCGGTACTACTCTGCCACTCAGGTTTATGTTAATAATCTTTTTCATTGCAAAAAATTTGTGGTTGAAGTTATAAGTTGGTTGGTTGGTGATTGGATGTTAATGCATTTACTCCATTGGCAAGTTCTTGCCATGTTTGCTGAAGCTCTTTATAAAATGCTTCTCCTTTTTCGGTAAGGGAAAAATATTTGCGGGGAGGTCCTGAATTACTTTCCACCCAACGATAAGTAAGCATCTCTGCATTTTTTAGCCTGGTAAGCAACGGATATAAGGTTCCTTCTAAGATATGGAGATTGGCGGCTTTCATCTCTTCCACAATATCACTTGGATAAGCCTCACCCCGACGAATGATGGAAAGTATACAGAATTCCAAAATCCCCTTCCTCATCTGGCTCTGTGTGTTTTCAATATTCATAAATCGTCTTTTTCTTATTAATATTTAGGTTCGTTAAAACAATTAATGATCATAGCTCACAACTCTCGTAATTTTCCACTCACCGTTTTTCTTTTGCCATATATGAACAAACTTGAAAGTGCCGCAGTCTTGTTTGCCATTTTCCAAATGACAAAAAGTATGCACCCCGATCTCCATAGCGCCATAGCCGGGTATCGGATAAACTTCAAGACTTCCTTTTACCAGATCCCTTCTTAATCCATTATTATTTTTTGCAACGTCTTTCATGAAGTTGATCGTATGTTCATAATTTGTAAGACCTCCTTTATCATGATAGAATTCCAGGTCTTCAGTAAATAATGATTTAAATCTCTCAACATCCCTTGTGTTAAAAGCATTAAATACAACACTATCCATGTGGGCAATCTCTTTGTATAAAGAATCTTTTGCAGATTGTGCATTTACCAGGTTAAACACTCCTGTTAACGTTATTGATAAAAGAATGTATTTGAGATTTGATTTCATCGCCATTATTGCTTTGTCAAACCAAAGATAAGGTGATGTTTGGTACTATACAAAACATAGTACTCGCCTTTTTAAGGTTGCGACCAATAATTTATACAATATTTAAGCTTAATTAGCTTATTTTCACACTTCTATGCTCGGATGATTTTTTTTAAAAAATTTCTCACGACTTTGATAGTCGGGCAATTATGATGATGAAAGATCGAAAATGGACGTTTTTTAGTTCAATTCGTATCCATTATTGCTTAATCGGATTCTTTCTTTCATTACTCCTTTCTTCCTGTTCAGATAAATACCTTACGTATAAAAGTCTTTATCAGTTTAAGGCCGAAGACAAAAAACCAGATTATTCAAATTTGAATTATTGGGCAGCACATCCGCTAAAATGGGATCCATCAGACAGCATACCAAAACCGCTGAGAAAAGAAAAAAAAGATACTCTCGTAGATGTTTTCTTTTTACATCCTACGATGTACACAATGAAAATAAAAGATGGCGGTTTGAATGCCGATATTGATGATGCATATTTGAATGCAAAAACAGATTACTCCACCATTTTATACCAGGCAAGTGTTTTTAATCAACATGCAAGAGTTTATGCACCTCGTTATCGGGAAGCACATATCAGCGCCTATTTTCCAAAAGATACTTTGGCCGCATTAAAAGCTTTTGATCTTGCTTATGAAGATGTAAAAAGTGCTTTTGAATATTATTTAAAAAATTATAATCATGGTCGACCCATCATAATTGCTTCGCATAGCCAGGGCACAAATCACGCTTTGCGTTTATTAAAAGAATATTTTGAGAATAAGCCCTTACAAAAACAATTGGTGGCTGCATATATAGTTGGCATGGCAATTCCGACGGACTTCTTTTCATCATTACAAATGTGTGAGGATTCTCTTCAAGCAGGCTGCGTTTGTGGTTGGAGAACTTTTAGAAAAGGATATAAGCCTCCTTATATAGAGGCCGAAAAGGAATTCTCCCTGGTAACTAATCCTATTACATGGAAAACGGATACTCTATATGGTCCGAAAAAAATGAATACTGGCAGTTTACTATATAAATTCAATAAGATTTATAAACGAACAACTGATGCACAGATCTATGAAGGAGTGGTTTGGGTAAGGCGGCCGAAATTTCCATGGAGCTTTTTATACTCTACTAAGAATTATCATGTCGGAGATATTAACTTATACTATATGAATATCCGGGAAAATGTCGGGCAACGTATTAACAGTTACTTTCATAAACAATCGTTGAAATGAAACTATCACTTCACTAATTCAATCAAAATATGACTACTTTTTGTAATGCCAGATTTTTTATCAGTAAGAAAAATTTTATATAAGGAGGAGATATTTAAATCCTGCTTTGCCAAATAGAATTAAAACACTGTTCTATTTTTAGATCTGATGTAACTGACCTCTTCATTGGCGGGCTCCATTATTGCATATTTTCTCACATCGTTGATCACCGCTTCATCCAATACATCAACTACATTTTTATAACTTGATTTTGAAGTTGGCTTTATGAGAAGCATTAACCCTTTTCTTCCATCAGAAAATTTCCCGCTAGCATCAATGTCTTTTTGCTTTTGGCGAATTATTTTTCCAATTCCTTCATATATGGAATAATTGGTCGCAAAAATTTTATTTGCTTTCGCCGCTTCTTCGAAATCTCCATGGTAGTAGTACACTTTATCATGATCATCTAACAACAACGTCAATGCAAGACTATTAGGTAATGGTTGGTTATGCCCTTCTTTAGGCATAAACAAATCTGTAGCTTTTGGCGTTGACATCGTC
>DASYQG010000412.1:0-5053 GCA_036005825.1 Chitinophagaceae bacterium
TCCATTACGGCAAATCCTCTTGCCCGTTCTGCATATAAACTTTTCTTTCCCTGTGAAACCCTGTTTGTCTTGGAGCCGCCGCCGCTCACTATATAATAACTACTATCCCGTATCAATTGCAGACCATGATCATGCCCCGCCACAAAAATAACATGCGGATTCGACCTTACTGCGTCTGTTACCTTGTTTATCATGTTTGCGTAGTTCGGATGACTGAGATCCTGCGGTGTACCAAACACACTTCTTGCAATTGGATAAATAGATCCAATTATCGGGAGCGGTATCCATAGTTTAGGGTTTATATCGGTAAATGGAAAAATATGGTGCTTTAATTGAAAGTTTCCCCCATGCACACTATAGCTTTTAAATGGATGGTGACAGGCAAGCAGCACTAGTTTTTTTGCATTACGGGTAACGATATCTTCGATCTGTGTTGTGAGTTCTTCATTTGTTTTGCAATCGCAATCAGATTCAATACCCGGTTTGTCATAACTATGAATCCACCATTGGCTATCAAAAATTACGACTGTCACATCATCTCCAAGTTTTACTTCCACTGGCCCGGGGCATCCATCCTTGGGATAGAAACTAACATTGGGCTTATTTAATATATCAACATATACTTGTTCACGAATTATAGTTTCGTAGCCATCTCTTGCTCCATTATTCCAATCATGGTTGCCCGGGATCATGATCACACGAGCCTCGGTACCTTCTACAACAGATAATTGAGAATCTAAAACTGCTTTGGCAGCCTGGTATAGGGCCGACTGATCATCAGGAAGACCACTATCATATAAATTATCGCCAAGAAAAATTACAGTGGTTTTTTTATCAAGCTTGATAAACTGTTTTATTGCCTCCACTACCGGATGTCTACCATTGGTAAGTTCGCCGGCGTCGCCAACCAGTACAATGCGTTGACTAATGGTGTCAGTTTGTGCAATGGATAAAAAATGAAAGCCAAGAAGCAGCAAAATAGAAAGCCCGGTGATTTTTTTCATTGCCATTTATAAATATTGAGCCTGAGTTAAGGGATTGAATATAATAATAACCTTATCGCAATCAATCAAAGTCTGCTTAAAAAACCGTGCCGCTAATCAACTGAGCCAGCAAAAACTGGCGTCCATCATCGGGCATGTCACATGCTTGAATAAAAACAAGTAAGTTAAGTAAAAGTTCAGTTACATTTACACACGAAGTCTCCATTAACAAATGGATTTTAATAAAAGATTCAACCT
Source organism: Chitinophagaceae bacterium (assembly GCA_036005825.1). Taxonomy (GTDB): domain Bacteria; phylum Bacteroidota; class Bacteroidia; order Chitinophagales; family Chitinophagaceae; genus VBAS01. Next base: position 1,242 of record DASYQG010000412.1, read on the forward strand.
TCCTTTTTAAATTCTATAGGCCTGCTGCCTTCATTTTATTTCAATAAAATCATTTATATTTATTTTCAGTATAAACTGTCTTTCACTGCATAAATATTGATTATGAAACGTAACCACCTGCTTACCCTGGCATTTTTTCTATTCCTGATAACTGGTTTTGTATTAACTGGCACTGCACAAACAGATTCTGCATCAGCACCTGGCTCCACAAAATTTAAAACCAATAGCTCCAGGCAATTCTGGAGAGGCACTAATTATCGAAAAGAATGGTTAACACCGGTAAAAGCGCCGATCATAAACCTTGCAACTGAAAAAGGAGGTTTGAAACCTGTAAAACTTGGAGGCGGTAAACAATCAAAGACTTTGCGGGTGGAAGATCCAACTGGTAAACAATATTCTCTTCGGTTGATAGAAAAATTTATCACGGCTAAAACGTTACCTCCTGAACTGCAAAGCCAGGCGGCAGAAGACTTGGTTGCTGACGGTGTATCGGCTTCTTATCCATATGCAACTTTATCAGTACCGATATTATCTGAGGCAGCCGGTGTTCCTTATGATAAAGTAAAGCTTGTTTATATACCAGATGACCCTTTACTTGGCGAGTACAGAAATGATTTTAAGAACAGGCTTGCCTATTTTGAAGAACGGTTGCCGGAGTCAGTAAAAAAAGGAGAGGATACTTATGATGTAGTAGTGAAATTAAAAGAAGATAATGATGATAATATAGATCAACGTGCCGTCCTTAGGGCCCGGATCCTGGATATGTTTATTATGGATCTTGACCGGCATGAAGACCAATGGCAATGGGGTGCTATTGATAAAGACAAAGGCAAAACATATTTTCCAATTCCACGTGACAGGGACCAGGCATTTTTTACTAACCAGGGTGTGATACCTGGCATTGTAAAAGCTTCATGGATTGTTCCTCAACTTGAAGGTTTCAAACCCAAAGCAAAAAATATTAACAGGTTCAACTTTGCGGCCCGAAACTTTGATCGCTTTTTTTTGACAGAACTTAATGAACAGGATTGGAAAAAAGAGGTTGATGAATTTATTCCCAAAATGACGGATGAAGTGATCGAAAGAGCTATCAATGAGCAACCCAAAGAAATAAGATCAATTTCCGGTGATAAGATAATAAAGATATTAAAGGAACGTCGTAAATATCTTGCTGCGGACGTAATGCAGTACTACCGTTTTCTTTCAGAGATTGTAAGCGTTTCCGGCAGTGATAAAAAAGAATTATTTGATATAACCAGGACTGATGATGGCTCTGTTTCGGTTCAAGTGTATAAGATCACAAAAGAAGGACAGCAATCAACTAAAATGTATGACAGGACCTTTGATCCTGCCGTTACAAAAGAAATAAGACTTTATTCTTTTGGCGGCGAAGATAAATTTTTAATAAAAGGGAATAACGACAAAATAAAGGTCAGGATGATCGGTGGTGATGGCAAGGACATTTTTGAAAACACTGGTTCGGGCGGTGGCAATATTGTGTATGATATGAAGAAAGAGAATAATAAATTGACCGGTGATCTTAAAAATAAAATGGCCAATGATACGATCGTGAATTCTTATAACCGGTTAGATTATAAGTATAACCAAACGATCCCAATGGTATTGGCTAACTATAACTCTGATGATGGAGTGATCCTGGGCTTCTCTGTAAAATTTATCAACCAGGGATTTCGCAAGACGCCGTACAAGAACATGCATGAAATTGGTTTTGCCCACGCAATTTCTTCCAAAGCGTTTGACTTTAGATATGCCGCAGAGTATTATAGTGTATTTGGAAAGAAAACCGACTTGTTAACTTACATTGATATCAAGGCACCTAATTCAACCAACTTTTTTGGTTATGGAGACAATTCGATTTATGATAAGACCAAACCAGGTGAATTCAAATATTATAGGGCCAGGTACAATACCGGTGACCTGGCAGTTTTATTGCGTAAACGATTTTCTGAAAAAGTAATGTTCACTTTTGGCCCTGCTTACCAGTATTATTCAATGGACTCAACAGATAATGTTGGTCGGAATATTGTTACAACGATCCCCGGAGTTAATAAGACCACACTTTTTGCAAAACAATCTTATTTGGGCGGTCGTTATTCTTTTATAGTAGATACAAGAAATAACAAGGTCGTTCCGACGAAAGGTATTTACATGAGATTAACAGGGCGTCATTTAAGAGGACTTAATGATATCAGCTATGATCATCTCACACAATTCAATGGTGATTTCACTTTCCATTTAACGATCATTCCAAAAACATTGATACTTGTTGATAGAGTAGGTGGTGGACATAATTTTGGCGACTTTGAATTTTACCAGGCGCAATATCTTGGCGGCGAGGATAACTTAAGAGGATATCGTAAATACAGGTTTGCCGGTCGTTCTAAAGTTTTTAATAATACTGAGCTCAGGTGGAGAATGGCAACTTTCAGAACTTATCTTTTCCCTGCCTACTTTGGTTTGTTTGCATTTTATGATACAGGAAAAATTTGGTTGGATGATTCTGATTCCAGCAACGGATGGCTCAGCGGCTATGGTGGCGGAGTATGGATAGCCCCACTCAGCAGGCTTGTGTTATCAGTGAGCTACACTGCATCTAAAGAAGATAAATTACCAATTGTAAGTTTAGGTTGGAAGTTCTGATGATAATTGTGTATGGGTAACATGCGACTATTTTACTACAGATGAGTATTAGTTTTTAGGCAATTCTTTCGCAGAAAAAAAAATTTCGTATTCTGTTTTTTACATTAATTTTAAGTTTAATCATTAATCGTAAATATTGAACCAGGTAGTTATGAAAAAAGAATTTATAAAAGGAATATTATTACCGGGAATTCTATCATTGATGGTTTCCTGTGGTGATTCAAAGAAAGAAATGCCCGTTGTTGACAAAGAGCAGGTGAAAAAGGAAATCCAGGCAAAGGAGGATGAATTTGCTTCGGTTGTTAATAGCGGTCAATTGAAAGATATAGGCTATTATGCAGACGATGCAACAACTTTTTTTCAAAACAGGGAGCCATTGGTAGGCAAGCAAGCAATAAAGGATTTTTTAGTAGCTGATGTATTGGCAAACCCAAATAAAATTTCATTTAAGACCAACGAAGTTTTTGTTTCAAATGATGGTAACCAGGTAGTAGAAATTGGCTATTTTAAAGTAACCGACTCAACTAATGCGGTCATAAATACCGGGAATTATATGACTTTATTTGAAAAAAGGAATGGCAAATATGTTAGTGTCAGAGATATGAGTGCTTCTGATAGACCCGTTGAATAGACAAGAAACAGAAAAAATTTTACAGGCTGAGCGAAAATCATTTTCACTCAGCCTGTTTCTTTATAGTATAGTTTAATTAGCGTCTTCTACCGCCGCCGCCACCCATTGAACGACTACTGCCCATGGAACGACCACCACCTGCACTCATAGAACTTGATCTGGAAGATGTGTTTGAAGTTGAAGGCCTGGTGTTGGTTGAAGCCCTATTGCTAGTCGATGCTCTATTATTTCCAACATTGTTGGTTGATGCTCTATTGCTGGTGGAGGCTTTATTATTTCCAACATTGTTGGTTGAAGCCCTGTTGCTGGTCGATGCTCTGTTATTATTTGATGTCCTATTACCATAATTGCCATTATTCATATTATTTTTCACGGTATTAGATGTGTTCCTGTTATGGTTAATATTATTCCTGTCCCCCGTATTAATGATAACATTGTTATTACCTCCATGGTAATGACCTCCATAATAACCACCATGACCGTAATAATGGTTACTACGATAGATACCAACCGCCATGAC
>DASYQG010000413.1:0-4433 GCA_036005825.1 Chitinophagaceae bacterium
AGGATAGGCAGGTGCCGCTACTTCTTCCCAATTCTTTCCCCTGTCATTTGAACGATGAAGCTTTACACCCCAATGCCCATGATCGAGAGCAGCCCACCATGTGCCGGTTCTTTCATCGGCATAAGCAATAGAAACAGGAACGCCTTCGAAAGAAAGATTCTCTGACTTCCATTTACCATTTTTAAATTCATAAGAAATGAATCCTTTACGGGTCCCTAATAAAAGAGTCTTTTTCATAATCAATATTTTTATCCGCCAGATAACGCCTGCATGATATATATTTCGCTGTTTGAAGAAAATGTATCGCTTAATTTACTTCTATCATTGATCATTTTGCCATCAATAAAAATATTTACATGACGGCGAAGACTCCCTCTTTCATCCAATACATAACTCTGAAGACCGGGATAATTTGATTCGATTTCTTTAAAGATCTCTGCCAATGTTTTTCCATTGGCTGCTGTGTCCTTTAGTTTTGGAAAAAATCTTTTTAATGCATATGTAAATTTTACTGTTGGCATCTCAAGCTCAGGTTAAGATTAAGATTGAGGCTAAGCTAAGAATATTTTGCAGGAAATGGAAGTCAATATACTTTTCTGTATCCTGCAGCTACTGTGCCGGTGATTCCGACTATGGGAGCTTTCTTTTTTTCAATCCGTATTTCAATTTCTTTTATAACAGTGTATTTAGCATATATCTTGTCAGCAATAGCTTGAGCGACCGTTTCGAGCAGTTCTCTTGGCTGGGTCATTTCCTCATTTACAATGGCAAATAGCGCTGCGTAATTCACTGTTTCATCAATAGAAGTAAGTTTATGATCTTGTGCAGGAAATTTTGCAATAACATCAACAACAAATTCTCCGCCCACTTTTTTCTCTTCTTCATATAAGCCATGAAAAGAAAAAAACTCAAGCCCTCTTAATTCAATTGTAAACTCACTCATATATTCAACCTTCAACATTAAACATTCAACATAATTAATGAAGTCCTTTTTCTCCAAGCCATCTCTCGGCATCCAATGCAGCCATACAACCGCTACCGGCAGCAGTTACAGCCTGGCGATAAATCTTATCCTGTACATCTCCGCTGGCGAACACACCTTCAATATTTGTTTTTGAAGTACCCGGAATAGTTTTGATATAACCTGCGTCATCCATATCCAACCATCCCTTGAAAATATCTGAATTGGGTTGATGACCAATCGCGACAAAAAACCCGCTGACAGGAATTACTTGTATTTCGCCAGTCTTGTTATTTTTAATTTTTACGCCACTTACATTTTTATCACCTAATACTTCTTCTGTATCAGTATTCCAGTAAACTTTAATGTTTGCTTGTTTCATCACTCTCTCCTGCATCACTTTACTTGCCCGCATCTCATGACGACGAATAAACATGTGTACAGTTGTACAAAGCTTGCTGAGATATAATGCTTCTTCCGCTGCAGTATCACCGGCGCCAACAATTGCCACTTCTTTTCCGCGGAAGAAAAATCCATCACACACTGCACAAGCACTTACACCAAAACCATTTAATCGCTGTTCGCTTTCCAATCCAAGCCATTTAGCAGATGCGCCAGTTGAAATAATTACTGAATTCGTTTCGATCCAATTTTCTTCATCGATCTGTACTTTGAATGGTCGTGATGAAAAATCAACTCTGGTGGCAATACCAAAACGAATATCGGCGCCCATACGATGTGCTTGCTTTTCAAAATGAACCATCATTTCCGGTCCCTGTACACCATCCGCATAGCCAGGATAATTTTCAACTTCTGTAGTAATCGTTAATTGTCCGCCCGGTTGAATCCCCTGGTATAAAACTGGTTTTAGATTGGCTCGTGCAGCATAAATGGCTGCAGTATAACCTGCAGGTCCTGATCCAATGATAAGGCAGTTCACTTTCTCGTTAGTATTATCCATTCTTTAATCTTGTTTACAAAACACCCTCTCGATGGAGAGGGATTAAGTATGAGTTGCAAAAGTAAATGTTATTGATGAATCAAGCAGTCAGCTTCAAGACTATGTTATTAATCTTTAATAACTCTAATGCGGAATAATAATGGTTCGGAATTGCGGAGCATAACCTCCAAAATACCCAAGGGCTTCATTACTGATGTTACTCAAAACTTTTGTTGGTGAAGCAAAAGGATTACCAATACTTCCATAACTGAATTCCATCGTTCGCCAGAAATCATAAGTCGCTTTATCGATCTGGCAAAGCTTTAGAGTCACTGTATCGCCTTTGTCAAATAAAGTATAATCGTCCGGAAGATCCTGTGTCCGGTCAACACCTCTTTCAACCTCAATTTCGTAAGATGTTCCATCAATGATCTGGTCATCATAAACAGAATTAAATGCCGGATAAAAAGGCTCACTGTTCCTTTTTGTAAAATAGCGGATATAATCCCCGTATCCTGCCCGGTCAGTCGCCCGAACCATTAGCGCCACTTTGTTGGTATCATTACTTCCCGGGGCTTGTTTCCAAAAAAGTGAATCTATTCTTCTTGTAATGGCAGGAATCTTTGTGACAGCAGTATACTCCTTTCCTTCGGCAACGATCCGCAATGAATATTGCGTATTCGTTTGACCAAGAAATGCGGTTGAAAGATTTGAAGAATCAATAGAATAAAAATAGAAAGTATACCCATTGCCAAGCGGCGCTGTATATTCTTTCAATTTATGTGTAACAATTCCATTTGAAACATACACCTCAGCATTTCGCACAAAACTATTCGCAAGAATATCGGGAGTTATTTGAGCAAAAAAATTCTGACTCTTACTTAGGATTACTAACGGAGGCCTGTTTGTTTCGATGGTAGCTTCAACAACAAGTTTTGGAGAAGATTCTTCAAGATCAAAAGTCACTGCTTTTTCACAGGAAGTAAGAATAAGGCTGGCGATTAACAGAAAGGAAAAATATTTCATAAACGACTACAAAGGTAAAGACCTCTGTTGATGAATTGTTTTGAAAGTGGTAATTAGCTAAAACAAAACAGTCCCGCAGAAGCGAGACTGTTTAAGGTTAACCCATCTAGTTTTTTTATCCTAAATATGCTTTTAATGCATTGCTGTAACGGGCCTTTTGCAAACGCTTAATTGCTCTTTCTTTGATCTGGCGAATACGTTCTTTGGTAAGATCATATTTCTGCCCGATCTGCTCAATGGTTACTCCGTTTTCACCATCCAGACCGAAATAAGCATTTACAATTTCAGCTTCACGGGGAGAAAGAGATTTCAAAATTCGGCGGATCTCATTACGAAGTGAATCTTTCATCACATCGTCATCAGTATCATCGCTACCTTCCAGCAGATCACCCATTGCCACATCTTCAGCTTCATGCACAGGTGCATCAAGACTTGTGTGGCGGGTATTGCTTTGGAAAATATTGTTGATCTCCGTTTCGCTCATTTCAAGGATCTCAGCAAGTTCTTCCGTGCTTGGCTCTCTTTCATGTTCTTGTTCGAAAGCCATGTAAGCCTTGTTGGCTTTGTTATAGGTGCCAATTTTGTTTTGAGGCAGGCGGACTAATCTGCCCTGCTCTGCCAACGCCTGGAGGATGGATTGGCGAATCCACCAAACGGCGTAAGAGATGAATTTAAAACCCTTTGTTTCATCGAAACGCTGGGCTGCTTTTATCAAACCGAGGTTGCCCTCGTTGATCAAATCGCTAAGAGAAAGCCCCTGGTGCTGGTACTGCTTAGCCACAGATACCACAAATCGAAGGTTGGCTTGCACCAATTTGTCTAATGCTCTTTGCGCATCCACTGGATTACGATGGGCCATTTTAATGCGCTGGGCAAGTGTTGTCTCCTCTTCAGGAGTGATCATCGGAATCTTAGAGATCTCCTGAAGATATTTTTCAACTGCCTGGCTGTCCCTGTTCGTGATCTGGGTGGCAATCTTTAGCTGCCTCATAATTGATGTATTACAAGTTTAAAAACGTAAAATAGAGTTGGTTTGTTCAAGGAAAGTTGCAAAGGGTAAGTTAATTACTACCGTCCAAGTATGACGGCAAAGTTACGTTACAACCTCCGTTTCTCATAGCCTTTGGGGAAATTTGTTTAATAAAAAAATAATTGCAAACGTTTGATAAAAATCAAAGCAGGCTGAAATCAAGACTGGTAAAGGCTTTCACCAATCATCAAATTTTTATTTTTTAAATGTTAATCGAAATCATTCGACAACATTTTGAAAAATCAACTCGTAACAGTTGCATTTCTTTTACGTAGATAAAACCAAAGTACCAATCCTGATATCAATAATAATGAAGAGATCAATTCTGCCTGTGTAAATTGAAATCCTAAAACATGCATCTTGGTGTTTACTCTTATTTTTTCAATAAAGAACCTCTCGACCCCATTTAATATCAAATACAATGCAAATAAAGTGCCCGGTATCTTTAGTCGTTTTCTAAATGACCATAATACAAG
>DASYQG010000414.1:0-14085 GCA_036005825.1 Chitinophagaceae bacterium
TACATAAATGTAAAAAGGCTCAATATGAGCCTTTTGTACCGGGGAGCAGACTTGAACTGCCGACCTCTGGGTTATGAATCCAGTGCTCTAACCAGCTGAGCTACCCCGGCGTCTCAACAATGAAATCAATGTTTGAGGGCAGCAAAAATATAGAAATATGACTGAAGCTTGAAATGATTTTTTTGATGACTTGATTCCTCATTTATCCTTGCAAATTTTTCTTTTATAAGCGATTCTGCAACAAATTCCACAAAATGATTTGGTTAACAGGTTAGGCAATGCAGGCATAATTTATGTTTGTTCAGTATGTAACCTATTGTTTAACCAAAATTTTTTTTGTTATGGCCGAAATACATGTTCAAGCAAAAAAGGGAAGTTCTTCTGCCTGGTTGTGGATATTGATCTCGATAATAGTTATAGCTGCGCTTGCTTTTGTGTTAGTGTGGAATAATAAAAATAATATTCAAAAGAATACGAGTAGTAAAACAGGACAGACTTCCTTTGTTCAATATCATGCGTTAAGAGTGGCGTGAGTTGACCAATTAAATAGTAATTAATTTTTAACAAAGAACATCGAGTTCTATAAAATAATTTATTATGAGTAAAATAAAATATGATCGTCTCCAGGAATTGGATCATTCAAATTTTGAAATCACCAAAGGTGATCCGGATATTCGCGGTTGGGATGTTAGATACAGGAATGGCGAAAGGATCGGATCTGTAGAAGAATTAGTATTAGATACAAAAGCAAAAAAAGTAAGATATATGATCGTTGACCTTGATGAGAACGAGTTGCGGTTGGAACATAGGAAGGTTTTGATTCCGATAGGATTTGCTGAGCTTGACAATGGCAATGATGATGTATTGATCCCAAATGTGTCTGTTGATCAGTTGTGCAGTTTACCTGATTATAGTCGAAATTCGCTAACCCACGAAGTGGAAAGAAAGATCTCTTCTGTTTTTGGAAGAAAGGTAAATGTTGAACCAGTCAAACCTTTGCAAAGTTCAGACAGAGCCACGGTTGCAGGTGAAGATGTTGATCCTGATTTTTATAGTCATGAACATTATAATACCGATAATTTATATAGGAACAGGAGAAATAAGGTAAAGCCTAAGCTAAATAAAGAATCTGAATATGATGATGGGCTTCGTCTTTGGGAAAAAAGAACAGAAGGTGAGATCATCGATACATCAGATCTAACAGATGAAGAAAGAGAAAAACTTTTAAAATACAGAAGGGAATTATACCGGGAAAGAAGATATAAGAATGAATCTGCATAGGATTGTCAGTGTTAAAACTGTAAAAGGAAAGCAGTTCCTTCTCCGTCTACAGATTGTACCTGGATATTTCCTTTATGCAACATCATTATTTGTTTGCAGAGACTAAGCCCAATTCCGCTTCCACTTTTTTTCGTGCTGAAAAAGGGAATAAATATCTTTTCTAAAATTTCTGCAGGCATGCCACTTCCGTTATCCGCAACCCTAATAATCGTTTTACGATTATTACTTGTGTAAGCTGATAATACAATTTTAGGGTTAGTTTTTTCTTTTACTGCTTCAATTGCATTTACCAGGAGATTAATTAGAACTTGTTCGAGCAAATTAGTATCTGCCTCCAATGAAAGATCAGGGTCTTTTAGAATAGTTTCGACCTCAATATTCTTTTGCTCGAGAGTTGGCTGCATTAACTGCAATAAATTTTCAAAAATATCCCTAACAAATATCTTTTTAAGATTAAGTGTAGTGATCTTGTTCAGGTTACGATATGTCTCGGCAAATTTTAAAAGACCTTCACTTCTTCTTTTAATTGTTTCAATACCTAACTCAAGATCATCCACCGATCCTGATTCATTGCTTAAAACTGCTACTGATTGTTGAAGCCGATGTTTCAATGTATCCGCCAGTGATGAAATAGGAGCAACGGAATTCATGATCTCGTGTGTTAATACACTCAACAGTTTTTGCCATGCTTTTGATTCAGTTTCATCCAGCGCTTCGTTCACGTTTTGAAAAGCGATCAGCTTATAAAGTTTTCCTTCTGTTTGAAAAGCTGTTGCAGATATTAAAATTTTAAAAGAAGAAGTTTCCAAATGAGCAGTGGCGATCCTTCCATCTCCGGGTTTTAAAGCAAGTACCTGGTGATATAAAACATCATCTCTTTTTGATAATGAATGAATCGTTTTAAGATAGGGAAGTTGCAACATGTTTTTAAGCGATTCATTCATCCAGACAACTTTCCCGCTCTGTTCTTCATAAGAAAGAATACCAGTATCAACCAATTCAAGAATTTTTTGTAAGTATTGATATTGTGTTTCTTTTTCTTTACTAATGACTTTGAAAGTTGTATTGATCTCATTAAATCCCTGGCGAAGGGGCTGTATTTCTACAGGCGCATGTTTCACATCAAAATTTCTTGAGAAATCGCGGTAGTGAATTGATTCTACAAATTGATTCAATTCATCATGGGCTTTTTTGTGAAATCGATAAAAGTCGACAATCTGGTAAATGATAACAGGTGCAGCTATTAATAAGTAAACGTATAGTTCTTTTACAAGAAAAAAGGAGGTGGCGCTTAATGTTATAAACAAAAGCAGCACCCTCACTAAAATCCGCCATTCAAATTGCTTAAATATCATATTTGCTAAGTCTCCTGTATAATGCAGTTCTTGTTAATCCTAATTCTTTAGCTGCTTTGGTAATGTTGCCATTATTTTTTTCAATGACTTTAAGAATTGTATTTTTTTCAATAGTGCTTAATTTCATTTCCACTGGTTCATTATCATCTGCCATCGCGGATTCTATTGGAGAAAAGATCAGGTCCTTGGCCTGTAGCATATCTTCATCTGCCATTATCACGGCTCTTTCAATAGTATATTGAAGTTCCCTTACATTCCCAGGAAAATGATAACTCATCAATTTTTCTATTGCCTTGTTATCAAATTCGAGAGATGGTTTAATGTATTTATTGCAATACAATCTGCAAAAATGCCTGGCAAGCAATAATATATCATGCCCTCTTTTTCTCAATGGCGGCATTACGATCTCAACCGTATTGATACGATAGATAAGGTCTTTACGGAAGCGGTTCTCATTGGCAAGTTCACTGATCGAAACATTTGTTGCACAAATAAGGCGGATATCTATTGAAATATTTTCATTGCTCCCAATTCTGTTTATTTGCCGGTTTTGCAAAACATTCAACAGCTTTGCTTGTTGTTGCAAAGAGATATTTCCAATTTCATCAAGAAAAAGTGTTCCGCCATTTGCTGTTTCAAATCTTCCTGTTCTATCCTCTCTTGCATCGGTAAATGCGCCTCGTTTATGACCAAACAATTCGCTTTCAAACAATGATTCTGTCAATGCGCCGAGATCTACTTTTACAAATGGCTTATCAGCACGGAGTGACTGCTCATGAATAGCTTTTGCAATAAGATCTTTACCGGTTCCGTTTTCCCCTAATATTAAAATATTAGCATCAGTGGGAGCAATCTTCTCGACCTTATAAAAAATTTGCTGCATTGCTTCTGATTCGCCGATCAATTCTTTGCCAATAATTGAACCTGATTGCAAACCGGGTGTAAGAGAAGTCTTGCTTTCTTTTCTTTTTAATGAATCCTTGATAATGGAAATAAGTTTTTCATTGTGCCAGGGTTTTACCACAAAATCGGCAGCGCCTTCTTTCAAAGACCGAACAGCCAGGTCAATATCACCATAGGCTGTGATCATAATAACAGCCGAATCGGTCTTCAGCTTTTTAATCTCATTTAACCAAAACAAACCTTCATTACCAGTATGAATTGAACTGGTGAAATTCATATCAAGCAGGATCAGGTCAAAATGATCCTTATTCAGATGCCAGCGAAGATTTTCCGGATTTTTTTCTGTTATGACCTCTTTTACTTCAGTCTTCAGTAACAACCTAACCGCGGTCAGCACATCGGGGTCATCATCTACCACTAATATTGAAGCGTTTTTTAGGATCATCACTAGTTCCTTGTTTCAAATTCCAAAAATATTTTTAACAACTTCTGCAATTATACCATAAATACAAAGTCATGGCAATTAATTTTTTAGTAATACCTGATAGACCCGGTTGTATCGAAAGCGAACACCGGTTGTATCACTAACGAACAGTTTCGTAGATCGTCCGGTTGTAACATTCTGTAAATCATAACCGTCATAAACTGGCATATTCTTATAAGTATGGAAACCAGTTTCTCATGTGGATATTTTTGAAAGCTGCTTTGATCTTCAATGCAGTCGTAAGGTCAAGGCAGCTTATTTTAACAAAAAGACATTTTTAAAACCAATTATTGCCGTGGATAGAGTTATCGAAAAAAAGACCTGGACCCGTAAGCGTATACTAACTATTGTAGGAATTGTTGGCATCCTTGTTTTGATTGGCGCCAGCTATTATCTCACTTCCGGAAAAAGTCGTTTGAATGTAGATTCGGAACGCATTACAATCAGCGAAGTGAAATCGGGTCCCTTCAAGGAATTTATCCCGGTAAATGGAGTCGTGTTACCTATAACCACCATTTACCTTGATGCGTTGGAAGGGGGAAGGGTAGAAGAAAAATTTGTGGAAGATGGAGCAATCATGAAAAAAGATCAACCCATTCTCCGATTATCCAATACTGACCTGCAATTGAGTCTCGTAAATCAGCAAACGGCGGTTTACAACCTGCTTACACAAATGCAGATCTCTCAAAATGCTTCACAACAAAATACTGTGAACCGAATGAATCAACTAACGGATGCCAACAGCCAATTAAAAGAAGCAGAAAGAATTTATAAATTGAACAAAAGCCTTTATGAGCAAAAAGTAATTGGGGGCCAGGAGTTCAAACAATCGGAGAATAATTATTACTACCTGTTGGAAAAGAAAAAACTTTCTGAAAAGATCATGGCACAGGATTCTATTTCCGGTGGTCAGCAATTAAAACAGGCGCAACAATCCTACAAAGGATCGCAGGAAGCATTGAATGTAATGCAAAAGAAAGTTGGCGACCTGATCGTAAGAGCCCCGGTCGACGGACAGCTTACTTCGCTTGATGCTGAAATAGGCCAATCAAAAAATAAAGGAGAGAGACTGGGACAACTTGATATTCTCAGCGGATTTAAAGTAAGAGTGGATATTGATGAACATTATATTTCCCGTATTTACAATGGTCTGATCGGCGATTTCAGTTTTGCCGGAAAACAATATAAACTTAAGATCACAAAGGTTTATACACAAGTTACCAATGGCCGTTTCCAGGTTGATATGGAATTTGTAGGGGAAGTTCCACAAGGCATTCGCCGTGGACAAACCTTACAGATCGGATTAGCATTGAGTGATGAGATTACTGCTTTGCTTCTTCCAAAAGGAGGGTTCTATCAGAAAACCGGCGGTAACTGGATCTTTAAAGTTAGTGAGAATGGAAAAACAGCATATAAAGTGGATATACAACTTGGCATGCAAAGCCCGGATTATTACCAGGTACTGCAGGGATTAAAGGCAGGCGACAAAGTAGTTACATCCAGTTATGAGAATTATGAGAACATGGAGGAGCTTGTTATAAAAAACTAGAACTGTTTACTCATTATAAAGTATAGCCATGAAAAAGAAAACCTTATACCTGATCGCACTGATCTCCTTGATCAGTTTATTTTCTTCTGCAAAGAGGATAAAAAACACTTGTGACAATACAATATGTTGCGAACTGATGAAATCAAAAGCTACAAATGAGGCTGAGCTAAATTTTCCATCGCTCGGATTATTTTTTTTCAACAATTAATCTTTCACCTTCACTTAAAAAATAAACAATGATCAAGATCGCAAATCTCGAAAAAACCTATCGCACCGAAGAGGTGGAAACAGTAGCGCTTAACAAACTTTCTTTTGAAATAAAAGAAGGAGAGTTTGTGGCAGTTATGGGTCCATCAGGATGCGGTAAGTCAACCCTGTTAAATATTGTAGGCCTGCTTGATGATCCTGATGAAGGAAGCTACCAGTTCAACGGGATTGAAGTTGCAAAATTCAATGAACGTAAAAGAGCCGATCTGCGTAAAAGAAATATCGGCTTTGTTTTCCAAAGCTTTAATCTTATTGATGAGCTTACTGTTTTTGAAAATGTTGAGTTACCTCTTATTTACACAGGTGTAAAAGGAGCTGAGAGAAAAAAAAGAGTCGAGGCTGTTTTGGATAAAATGCAGATCATGCATCGCCGTAATCACTATCCACAGCAATTATCCGGTGGTCAGCAACAACGTGTAGCTGTTGCAAGAGCAGTGGTAAATAATCCAAAACTCATACTTGCAGATGAGCCGACAGGTAATCTTGATTCCCATAACGGAAGCGAAGTAATGCAAATGCTCACCGATCTGAATGAACAGGGAACCACTATTATTATGGTAACGCACTCTGAGCATGATGCCCGCTACAGCCATCGTATCATCCGCATGCTGGATGGACAAACTGTGACTGAGAATATATTGGTATAGTCGTGAATCGTCAAGGTCAGTGGTGAATATTCTTTTGTCAGGTACTATTGACGATTGACCATTCACTATTGACAAAAAAGTATAGCCATGTTTAAAAATTATTTCAAGATCGCTTTCCGGAGTCTTTGGAAGAATAAAGGCTATAGCACATTAAATATTTTAGGCCTGGCTGTTGGATTAGCCACCTGTCTTGTTATTATATTATATGTAGTAGATGAATTAAGCTACGACAGGTTTTATAAAAACGCCAGCAACATTTATCGTATCAATTCTGATATAAAGTTTGGTGGCGCTAACCTGCATTTTGTGCAGACATCTGATATGATGGGCCAATTGCTCAAGAAAGATTATCCACAAGTACAAGAGTATGCACGTCTTTATAATAATAGTGGTGATAAGCTTATAAAAAAAGGGAATGAATTTATCGATGAGCTACGCGTAGCACATGTTGATTCCACTTTTTTCAGAGTATTTGATCTGCCGGTCATTGAGGGAGATGCAAGAACAGCTCTTGATGAACCGAATACTGTTGTGATAACAGAGTCGGTAGCAAAAAAATATTTCAATGATCTGCATGTTATTGGAAAAACTCTTGAAGAAAAGGACGGGCAGTCAACAAAACCATATAAGATCACTGCAGTTATAAAAGATATTCCGCGTAATTCACACATGAATGTGCAATTTTTCTTTTCAATGAAGAACGTGAATTACCAATGGGGTCAGCTCACCAGTCACAATTTTAATACATACGTGGTGCTCCGCAATGGTACAGATTATAAAGCATTTCAAAAAAACTTTACTGCTTATATCGATAAATATGTTTTACCAGAGGCTCGTGCTTTTATGAATATAAAGAGCATGGATGAATTCAGAAAAGCTGGCAATTATCTTGAATATAATTTGATACCATTAAGTAAGATACATCTGTATAGTGATTACAGTTTTGAAATGACCCCACCAGGAAATATACAGTACGTTTATATTTTTGGAGCTGTTGCTTTATTTATTTTGTTAATAGCCTGTATCAATTTCATTAACCTGAGTACTGCAAGAAGTGCCAATCGTGCAAAGGAAGTCGGCATACGTAAAACATTAGGTACTGAAAGAAGAACACTTATCACGCAATTTCTTGTTGAATCAACTCTTACAGTTGTCATTTCATTGCTGATCGCTATTGGGATCACCTGGCTGATGCTGCCATTTTTTAATAACGTAGCAGGAAAATCGATTCAGATCAATGAAATGCTGGATCCAAATATTTTTGCAGTTATCGTTTTGCTTCCTTTTGTTGTCGGGCTTTTAGCAGGAAGTTATCCGGCAGCATTTCTTTCAAAATTTAACCCCATAACTGTATTAAAAGGAAACTCAAATACTAAGTATAAAAAAAGTACTTTAAGAAATGTACTGGTGGTCTTCCAATTCACAACTTCGATCATTCTCATTATAGGAACTATCATAGTTTATAAACAACTTAATTATATCCAGACAAAGAAGCTTGGCTTTAATAAAGACCAGGTGCTTGTAATAAATGGAACAGGGTCTTTAGGTAATAATGCAAAAGCCTTTAAAGAAGACATATTAGCTATGTCTGGAGTAAAAAGCGGAACGCTAAGCTCTTTTTTGCCGGTGTCTTCCTCGTCAAGAAATGATAATACATATTCAAAGGACGCAGTGATGGATTCGAAGAACGGGATTGATATGCAAACATGGACCGTGGATTATGATTATATCAAAACCATGGGAATGGAGATCATTAAAGGAAGAAATTTTTCAAAAGAGTTTGCAGATTCAAATGCTACCATTATCAATGAGACAACAGCGAAGTTTCTTGGATATGATGATCCGATAGGAGAGAAGATATACTACGCCAATAATAATGGCTCTAAAACTTCATTAGATATTATTGGTGTGGTAAAGAATTTTCATTTTGAATCGCTTCGTCAGAATGTGGGGCCGATGTGTATGCGTCTTGGCACTGACCGTGGACTTGCTTCATTTAAGATCGATGCGGCAAAATCAAAAAATTTAATTGCTCAAATTGAGAGCAAGTGGAAATCGATGGCAGCAGGTTTACCTTTTACCTATCGCTTTCTTGAAGATTCTTTTAATGAAATGTATAGAAACGAGCAACGCATTAGCAAGTTAGCTATTTCATTTGCCATACTTGCCATCTTTATTGCATGCCTCGGTTTATTTGGCTTAGCTACCTATATGGCTGAACAACGAACAAAGGAAATTGGTATCAGGAAAGTATTAGGCGCAAGCGTAGGGAATGTGGTGAACATGCTCAGCAAAGATTTTATAATACTTGTAGTGATCGCATCGGTAATTGCATTTCCTGTTGCATGGTGGGCCATGCATAATTGGCTACAGGATTTTGCTTATAGAATAAATATTGGTTGGTGGGTATTCATTGCAGCAGGTGTCATCGCATTTTTGATCGCATTTATAACAGTGAGTTCACAAGCGATCAAGGCCGCATTGGCTAACCCTGTGAAGAGTTTAAGAACTGAATAAAACGAAAGGCATGATCAAAAACTATTTGAAGATCGCCTGGAGAAACCTCTTGCGGTATAAAGGTTTGTCCTTCATTAACATTCTTGGGCTTGCGATCGGGCTTGCCTGCTGTGTTCTTGTGGGGCTATTTATTAATGATGAACTGAGTTATGACAAATACAATAAAGATGCGGACCTTATTTACCGGGTGGTAAAAGATTTTGTAAATGATGATGGAAGTAAACTGCCTGATGCAACCACACCTCCTGCTATTGGTGCTGCAATTCAAAAAGACATTCCGGAGATTGAGCATGTTGTCAGATTTATGCCCGGGTGGGGCGGTAAATTCTATGTTCGCAATGGTGAAAAAGGATTTATAGAAGAAAACCTGTATCGTGCAGATAGCAGCATCTTTGATGTATTTACATTTCAATTTTTGCAGGGTGATCCCAAAACAGCACTGAAGGCGCCTGATGCTATTGTTATTACTGAAAGCATGGTAAAAAAGTATTTTGGTAATGAAGATCCCATTAATAAGGTTCTTCAAGTCGACCAATGGGGACCAAGAATGGTGACCGCGGTGATAAAAGATATACCAGCGAATTCTCATTTTAACTTTGACCTGCTGATGCCATTGCGCTTCAAGAATAATGATGGCAGTTTACGGGATATTAATTCAAACTGGGGATGGTATAATTATTATACTTATATAAAATTAAAACCCGGAGCCCGAATTGCTGAGGTGGATAAGAAAATAAGAGACGTATTCAAAAAGAATCAACCCGAGAATAAAAATTATTTTTATACCCAGGCGCTAACCGACATTCATTTAACTTCTAATCTTAAATGGGAATTAAAAGCGAATAGTGATAAATCATACATTTATATTTTCGGTACAGTTGCCTTATTCATTTTAATTATTGCTTGTATAAATTATGTAAACCTCACTACTGCCCGTTCTTCACTTCGTGCCCGCGAAATTGGTATAAGGAAAGTTTCAGGTGCTGTAAGAGGCGCATTGATCAGGCAGTTTTTGATCGAATCTATCCTTGTCTCATCACTGGCTGCAATAGTCGCTCTCATAATCGCACAATTACTTTTGCCAACAATTAATAACATCACTGGTAAAAGCCTTAGCCTGATTTTGCATGGAAATTATTTTATTCTGCTATTGATTTTTGGCTTTGCAGTACTGCTTGGAGCAATTGCCGGTTTTTATCCCGCCTTATTTCTTTCTTCTTTTGAACCGATAAAAGTGTTAAAAGGAGAAAGGCTTTCTGGTTTTCGCAGATTTGGTCTTCGTAAGATATTAGTGGTAACCCAGTTCACTATTTCAATTGCATTAATTATCGGAACGATCATCGTAATACAACAGATCAACTTCGTGCAGAATGCAAAACTGGGTCTCGATAAGGATCATGTTATGATGATAAAAGATGTGGGTTATCTGAGCAGAGCTGAAAGACAAAAATTAAAAAACGATCTTCTGCAAATCCCGACTATTAAAACAGTTGCAACAGCAAATGGCATAGTTGGTGGAATAAATTGGACAGCTACTCTCCGCCTAAAGGGAGTGCAAAATGAACAACTTGTAAATTTCCTTTCTGTGGATGAAAATTACAGGGATGCTTTGAAATTAGAAATGAAAGAAGGGAGATTTTTTTCGCAGACTTTCTTATCCGATACAATGAATTCTGGAATACCCGGAACGACGGAGCGGGATGCGGGTAGTGTTGTTCTAAATGAGACTGCAGTGAAAGATCTGCAAATTCCATCTCCGGCTATTGGCCAACAACTGGTATGGGATACCAATAATGATACAACCTGGTATGTAAAGGTAATAGGGGTAGTAAAAAATTTTCATTTTACCTCTATGAAGAATGAGATCAAACCATTTGCGTTTTTCTGGCAGGCCAACCGCGCCGATAATTTCACTATTAAGCTAGATGGCGGTGAAATGCAAAACAAGATCGCAACTATCAAAGCAATATGGGATAAAAATGTAACCTCGAGACCTTTTCAGTATTCTTTTTTGGATGAAACATACAGCAAGCAATATAAATCCGAAATGAATTTCAAAACCATCTTCTATTATATCACTTTCATTGCAATTTTCATTGCCTGCCTTGGTTTATTTGGGCTTTCTTCATTTATCATGGAGCAAAAGGCAAAGGAAATCGGGATACGAAAAGTACTTGGTGCTTCCATGTCGGGAATTGTTGGAATGCTTTCAAAAGATTTTGTCACACTAGTGATCATAGCGGCATTGATCGCCTTTCCTGTTGCGTGGTGGGCTATGGATAAATGGCTTCAGGACTTTGTTTATCGTATCAGTATCACCTGGTGGGTGTTTGCAGTGGCAACTGTTGCAGCTTTATTGATCGCAGTAGTAACCATCAGTTTTCAATCAATAAAAGCAGCGATCGCTAACCCGGTTAAAAGTTTGAGAACAGAATAATTTATAAGGCGATGATCAAAAATTATTTTAAAACGGCTTTTCGGAATCTTTGGAAAAACAAGTCATACGGCTTTTTAAATGTATTTGGTCTTGCTATCGGAATTACTTGCGCCGGGCTCATCTTTCTATGGGTGGAAGATGAGATGAGTTATGATCATCATAATGAGAAAAAAGACAAGCTTTACAAAGTTTTAGAGAATCAGCCATATGAAGGAAAAACGTATACGTTTAATGCAACACCGGGTCTGCTAGCAAAAGGGATGAAAGATGAGATCCCAGGTATAAAAAATACTTGCCGGTCAGCGGATCAATATACCTTGTTTAGTATTGGGGAGAAGGCAATTTTCGAAAGAGGTTGTTATGTCGATTCTTCCATCTTTGACATTTTCACATTGCCACTGATAGCCGGGAATAAAGAAAATGTTTTTAAGCAACTTCATTCGTTGGTCATTTCAGAAAAAATGGCAAGGAAATTCTTTGGTGAGCAAAAAGATATTCTTGGCAAAACACTCAGGGTCGATAACAAAGAAGAATTTACAATAACAGGAGTATTCAAAGATATTCCACAGAACTCTTCAATAAAATTTGACTGGCTATCTCCATTTAAAATTTACAACGATCGGAATGAATGGTTGAACCATTGGGATAATAACGGGATTCAAACATATGTTGAGCTGGAAAAATCTACGGACCCTGCTACGATAAATATGAAACTGTATGGCTATTTGCAATCAAAAGATACAACTATCGTAGCAAGGCCATTTCTTTTTGGGATGAACAAGTGGAGACTTTACAGCAAATTTGAAGAAGGCAAGCAGGCTGGAGGTCGCATCCAATATGTTAGTATGTTTAGCACGATTGCCTGGGTCATTTTATTTATTGCATGTATCAACTTCATGAACCTTGCCACAGCCCGTTCGGAAAAAAGGGCAAGGGAAGTGGGGGTAAGAAAAGTTTTGGGCGCCGATAGAAAAACTTTGATAGGTCAGTTCATAGGCGAAGCATTGATAATGGCATTTTTATCATTGATAATTGCCGTGGGGATAATTTATCTTCTTTTACCTGCCTTTAATTCATTAGTGGAAAAACAACTCACGATTGGCTTAGACAATCCTTTACATGTATTATCACTTATTCTCATTGGACTTGTCTGCGGTTTAGTTGCGGGAAGTTATCCGGCATTATATCTTTCTTCATTCAACCCGATCTGGGTATTTAAAGGCTTGAAATTGAAAGATAGTGGAGCTGCAATTATCAGAAAAGTATTAGTTGTACTGCAATTTGCCGTTTCAATATTTTTTATCATCGCTAC
This sequence comes from Chitinophagaceae bacterium, assembly GCA_036005825.1. Lineage (GTDB taxonomy): Bacteria > Bacteroidota > Bacteroidia > Chitinophagales > Chitinophagaceae > VBAS01. The sequence goes on from DASYQG010000414.1 coordinate 12,753, forward strand.
GATCATAGTTTATAACCAAATTCAGCATATTAAAAACCGGGACCTTGGATATAACAAAGACAATATAATTCAAACGGGACTTAGGGGTGACATGAAAAAGAATTTTGCAGTGATCAAAGACCAACTGCTTTCTTCAGGATATGTTGAGAATGTGGCCATGTCAAATCTTAACCAGTTGTATATGGGAAGTTCAACTGGCGGGTATGACTGGCAAGGAAAAGATCCTTCAAAAAAAGTTTTGGTGACCCAGGATCTGATCGGCCCTGAGTACATCAAGACAATGGGTATTCAAATAGCAAAAGGTAGAGATTTTTATCCCGATCCAAAACAGGATAGTTTGAATGTGATCATCAATGAGACGTTTGCAAAGATCATTGGCAAAAAGGATATAATCGGCACACTACTTCGTAATGATTCTACCAATTATACAATTGTCGGTGTGGTGAAGGATTTTGTGTTTAGTGATATGTATGCTAAAAGTGATCCATTGATCTTCAGATGCTGGCCCGATTATTTTGGTTATATGTATGTAAGGTTAAAACCACAGACTAATATAGAGAGGGCTGTTGATAAGATCAAAACAACCATCATATCAAACAACCCCGGCTTTCCTTTTGATTACATTTTTGTAGACGATGAATTTGATAAGCTGTTTAAAAGTGAAGTATTGATTGGAAAGTTGTCAAGAATATTCGCAATGCTTGCAATTGTTATCACTTGCCTTGGTTTGTTTGGATTAGCCACTTACACAGCAGAAAGAAGAACAAAAGAAATTGGCGTACGCAAGGTTTTAGGTGCTTCAGTTGCGGGTATTGCCGGTTTGCTTTCAAAAGATTTCTTAGTACTGGTAATCCTTTCATCACTGATCTCTTTTCCTGCAGCATGGTGGCTAATGCATAATTGGTTGCAGAACTATGCATACCGGGTTCAGATAAATTGGTGGGTGTTCATTTTAGCAGCAGTATTAGCAATTTTCATCGCATTATTTACGATAAGTTTCCAGGCTATAAGAGCCGCACTTTCAAATCCTGTGAAATCACTCCGAACAGAATGAATAGCGTTAGGATCCAGATCATTTCTGGATATATTTCTATTCAACCAGTTCTTTCACTAAACACAACTACTAATCGCTAAAAGCTTTTATTAGAAAAGCAGGAGGGCCTATGTTTAAAAATTATTTTAAAGTTGCTTTTCGCAATCTTTTAAAAAGAAAAGGATTTAGCCTGATCAACATCCTGGGTCTTGCAACCGGCATGGCTGTTTGCCTATTGATCGTTCTGTTTATACAAAGCGAATTAAGTTTTGACAAGCAGCATAAGCAGGCGGATAATAT
>DASYQG010000415.1:0-7839 GCA_036005825.1 Chitinophagaceae bacterium
TTGCATAATCAGTTTGCGATTGCTTATATTTTTTACTGCTAACACATGAGAAAATGAATATCGAAATAAGCAACGGCGCAAGAATTGATCGTGGTCTCATAACCTGGATTTTTAATGAAAAATATATAACTCAAGTTTTAAGGCCAAACCCGGTGCCAACATTGACCTTGTGCAAAAAAATCCATGCTATTTTAGTAACTTAGAACCAAGCGAAACTTATATAGCATGTCACGTTTACTTATCTGCTGCTGGTTTTCATTTACATGCCTTACCGCAACTTCTCAAACAACCGTTGACGTTGATAAAGAACGTGGTGTGGGTGGCGGAGTTCTTAAATATGTATATACCGTGGCAGGAACGCCATTTGTTACTGCAAAGTTTTCAAAAGTGGTAGAAGGCTCCCCATTTTTTAATGAGCAGATGATGCGTGGTTCAATTATTTTAAGCGAAGGAAAAGAATACAGGAATATATTGGTCCGGCTCAACCTGCTGGAATCACAAGTAAATTATATCGATGAAAAGCGAATTGAAATGATCGCTACTACGCCGATCAGTGAAGTGGTGTTGTGGGATACAATTAATAATAATCATCATCGGTTTGTTTTTTCAAATTATATTGAAACAACTGATAAACCGGAGAAAGACTTTTATGAATTATTACAAGCAGGCAAAGCGGAATTATACAAGCAATACAAAAAAAAGATGCTGGAAAGTAAGCCCTATGGTTCTGCAACGGTTGAGCAATCTATTAAAACTGAGCTGCGATATTTTGTTTTGATCAGTGGCAAATGGGTACGAATAAAAAAAATAAAAGAGTTTACAGATCTATTGACAGATAAGAAAAATGAAATCCAGAAATTTATCGACGATAAAAAACTTACAAAAGACAGCGAAGCAAATTTTGAACTCTTAGTCGCTTATTATAACAGGAGCCAACAATAAATATTCTTATTTTAGAAGCTTCTTACTACTATCATCTTCCGTTGTGTCGCCCACTTATTCTTTAGGTAATTTTATTCTGCATCCATCGGAAAAATGACCCATCTATTTCCATTTAATATTGCAGCCAATGCTTGGTCGTTGTTCTTGTGATACAAGTTCGTTATTTATTAAACGATCTAATGCATTCCGAATATCTGCCCCAGTTACAGGGATTTCATTTCCCGGTCGACTATCATCCAACTGTCCACGATAAACCAGGTGAAGATTCTTATCATAAATAAAAAAATCAGGAGTGCAGGCGGCGTTATAGGCTTTTGCAGTTTCCTGTGATTCGTCATATAAATAGGGGAATGGGTATTTTAATTGTTTAGCGACCTGTGTCATTAATTCAGGGGCATCATCAGGATGGTTTATTACGTCATTTGAACTGATAGCGACAAAACCAATTCCTTTGTTTTTGTAATCGTTCGCAAGTCTTACCAATTCTGCATTTACATGTTTTACAAAAGGACAATGATTGCAAATAAACATGATCATAGTTCCTATTTCGCCTTTTATATTTTCAAGAGAAAGATCTTTTCCTGAAACAGTATCAGGAAGAACGAAATGAGGGGCTTTGGCGCCCAATGCAACCATTGTTGAAGGAGTTCTTGCCATGCTTCAAAATTACTTAAGCAGCTTTTCCGGTTAAAAGATTTCTTTTTTTCCTGTTTAAGTATTTATCAAAAATTACATCACTCATCGGTTTATTGTAAACTTTACTTTCTACCCATGAAATAACATCGAGGTAGGCAAATGATCTTGTTTCAAAGCGGTTTTTTTCTAGATGTTTTATTTTATCAAGGAATTTTTCAAGCTCTGGTTTTATCTTTTTTGGTGATACATTAAATGAATGCTTTAGGAAACGAAACATCTCTTCTTCTACCACTGTCAGGTTTTTCATTTTTGCCATATACCTGTAAACGGATTTTATGAGTGACTCAATGATCTCGTCATTTCCCAATTCATAATGGGCCATCAAATGCAGCAGGCGAGCATAGCATTGCAGATCTATACGAAGGTCAACCGGGCCATTAATGATCTTTTGCAGGTAATCGATCGCTGTTTCATATTTGCCGGCGCCGAAATAAAGTGTGGCGATCTTATAATTAAAGACAAGTATGCGATGACGGTCTACAAACAGTGCATATTCTTCTAAATTTTTTTCAATTGAAGGCACCAGCTTCAATCCTTCTGCAAAACTTCCTTTCATCAGGTGCTGGTTTATTTTAGCGCTGTTGATATAAATAGAAGTATGCGTACGGAAATTATCATGACGTTTTGAAATATCTGTTTTGGCAAACATCTCAAACTTTTTGAGCACTGTTTCAAATCTTTCAAAATAACGAAGATCAAAAAAGGCATTCAACAATGTATGAACTCCCTTTATATAATGTCCTGTTTCCACTTCCTTCATCACCGGCTGTTCTTCAAAAAGATCGATCCATTTTTGACTGTAGCGATAATACATTAAAAAATCCTGGCGGATAAAAGCATACCAGCAAAAACTCTGATAGAGATAAAGTTTTTCATAAAAGCCATTTACTTTTTGTACATCAGCCGGTAAATAGTTTTTAAAAAAAGTATTCAGTTCTTTTTCATCCTGGTCATTTCTTGCATGGCCATATAAAACAAACCAACGATATAAGAGCAATGCAAGATTAGAAAGACGTGTTACCCTATCGATATGACCGCTGATTTCCAATGCCTCTTCAGTTATCTCTTTTGTTTTATCTGTGGTGCTTCGTGTAATATGAAGCGTTTCAATTTTCTTTTCAAGAGAAAGTAACTGAACCAGCGTATTAAACTTTTGATTGGCTCTTGCAAGTTCTTTTGCTCTTTCTAAAATGCGAAGGCTATGAATCTTTAAACCTTTGTTATATAGTATGCGTGCATTATCAAGATGCTCACTCAATTGCAGATCTATATTGTCAGTTGTTTTTAACAACCGAAGGCTTGCTAATACTTGTTTGTATAAATGATTTTTTAAATTGGCTAACTGAGTTTTGGAAATGCCTGGCATTTTCCTAAATAACAGCTTTTCATCGTATTCCTGCAATTTATCCAAAGCATCAAAAAGCTGTATGATCTTAAGGTCCTGTTTAGCGGAACTTCTTTTTATATAAAGTTTAAAATGCCTTTTTTCCGACTTTTCCAAGGAGTGAACCAATTGGAATAATATATCTGAGAACCTGTTGGACATAATAAAATATTTTTTGGGAAACGCTTCGCATGCAATGAGTTACCTAAAATCTCACCTGTTTGAAATGATAAAACAGGCAACAAGATATTTTCAGTAAGACAGCGTTGCGATATACTTTTGATCTGCGTCTCTGTTATTTCATAAGCAAGCAATCGTTGAGAGTAGACAAGCAGCAGAGAGGCCTAAAAGAAATTATTATCGATTTTCATATGGCAAGCAATCGTGAGAGGCCAGTCCGTTTCTACGGAAGGGCCTTTTTTGTGTTCGCAAATTTACTTTGGAATAGCGGGAATTGGTAAAAAATTTTATCAGCCTGATTTCATGGCAATTGTCATTACATGTGCACTTATACCGATCATTATCAGGTCATTTTCTGTTTGTCTTATATACTGAAGCATTTTATTTCGTGAATCTTCATCATTCCATCTTTCCATAAAATTTGGCGTTAGCCACCCGAAACCTTCTATAGCAATTGTATTAAACCTGGAAAAACCGGCGTTTGTAAATTCTTCTTTAATTTCTTTTTGCGTATGAAAATGTGCATCGGTAAAATACATCGGATGATTTACCGGGTTAAAATGATTGCCATCTTCCAGGTCTTGTCTCAATATATTTTCAAAAGCAGGATCATCAATAAATCCTTGCCAGAATCCATCAAACAAAGAAGCATATCTTGTAATTGTTGCGGCAAGTAATACTCCGCCTTTTTTCAAAACTCTTTTTGCTTCAGCAATGCTTTTTATACGATCCTCTCTTTCCTGCAAATGATAAAGCGGTCCGAATAACAGAATCAAATTGAATACTTCATCATCATAGGGAAGTTGTCTTGCATCACCCAATAATATAGATGCAAGTGGTTTGTTTTCTGAAATTGAAATTTTTGTAGCTGCTTCAATATGAAATTCAGCTGCATCAAGTAAATGAATACGATGACCCATATCATGAAGCCAGAATGAATATGCCCCAGTAGCTCCTCCTATATCTGCAATATTCATCGAGTGTTTTAAATAACGAAGAATGATCTCCTGCGTCCGGATTTTTTCAAGTTGGAACACATGCTGACCTAATCGGTCAGTTTCCATTTGAGTGCTGTTGTAAAATGTATTTATAGTGTGTGATGACATGCTTAAAGTTACAAACAAGCAACACATTTTTAATGAACGTTCTTTTATGTTTAAGCGTTGACTTTTTTTATTTACTGAAATACAAATACTAAGATGATTTTTTGTTCTCCTATTTCTTTTTGGCCTTGATGTTGCATGCTCTCATTTGAAAGTTTTTAACTTAAACCCAAACCGAATCATATGAAACAGCAAAACTTTTTAATAGTTGCCCTTTCAATTTCCATTCTGTTTTTTAGTTGCAGTAAAGATGATGGTAGTCTGGCCGAAAGCGATGATGGATCAATTCATGCTACAGGTACTACTCAGGTAACAGGGGTTACTCCGATAAATTATTCGACAAGAATATCTATACAAAATTCAGCTTTTACGCCTGCTGAGGTAACCGTAATGGTTGGTGGATCTATACTATGGATAAACAATGACAATACTGTTCACACTGTCACAGCAGACGATGGTAGCTTTGATAGCGGTGATTTACAACCAAGCGCCTCAGTTGGTTTTACATTCAATACAGTTGGACCTCATCCTTACCATTGTAAATATCATAGGGAGATGACAGGCATCGTAAAGTGTGTTACTAAATGATCCTGAATAGAATATTCATTTTAATGCAAAAGTCCCCGGCTTCTGTATGATTTCTACCTCCAGAGGAAAAGGGCATTTATGACAACAATCATTCTGTCCGTTGACGTAGTGCATTTAATTATCACCGCTTAATTAGTAATTCTGTAGTTCAAAACTTGAACATATGGATAAGAGATCAAACGGAAATAAATACGTTTATTTCTTTGGCGGCGGCAAGGCCGACGGCAATGAGTCAATGAAAAATTTATTGGGGGGCAAAGGTGCAAATTTGGCCGAAATGGCTGGCCATCCAAAACTTCGATTGCCGGTTCCGCCGGGATTTACGGTTACCACGGAGGTCTGCACTTATTACTACGGTCATAACAAAGCTTATCCGGCAGAATTAAAGGCACAGGTAGAATCATCGCTTGAGAAAATGGAAAAGCTGATGGGCAAAAAATTTGGTGATGAAAAAGATCCATTGCTTGTTTCAGTTCGTTCTGGTGCAAGACGTTCAATGCCCGGAATGATGGAAACGGTTTTGAATGTTGGATTAAATGAAAAAACGATCAAAGGACTGATAGCACATAGTGGTGATGAACGCTTTGCTTATGATGCTTATCGCCGGCTGATCATGATGTATGCAGATGTGGTGATGGAAAAAGCAGGTGGGATACAAGTTAAAAATGGCAAAGGGATCCGTAAAATTCTGGATGAAAAACTAGAACAAATAAAAAATCAACAGGGTTATACAAGTGATACTGATCTAACAGTTGATGAATTAAAGATTCTGGTAAAGGAGTATAAAAAAACAGTAAAGAAAGTTTTGGGAACAGAATTTCCTGATGACCCATGGGAGCAAATGTGGGGAGGAATTGGTGCTGTTTTCAGCAGTTGGAATGGAAAACGTGCAATCGAGTATCGACGCATTGAAAAAATTCCTGATGAATGGGGAACTGCAGTGAATGTGCAGGCAATGGTTTTTGGAAATATGGGAAATAACAGCTGTACCGGTGTGGCATTTACAAGAAACCCTGGGACAGGTGAAAATGAATTTTATGGAGAATATTTAGTGAATGCCCAAGGTGAAGATGTAGTGGCCGGTATCAGGACACCAGCACCGGTAAATGAATATTCAAAGAATGCCCAAAGCGAACATTTCACCACATTAGAAAAATTGATGTCGGGGCAGTACAAAGAATTGGATGGCTATCAAAAAAAATTAGAGAATCACTATAAAGACATGCAGGATATCGAGTTTACTATTGAAAAAGGAAGACTTTATATGCTTCAATGCAGAGTAGGTAAAAGAAATGGTGTTGCTGCAGTACGGATGGCAACTGAAATGCATGCAGAAAAACTGATCGATGCCAAAACGGCTATCATGCGGGTAGGGCCAAACCAGTTGGTTGAGCTATTACTTCCAATGCTTGATCCAAAAGCAGAACAAACAAATACGGTAATTGCAAAAGGTTTACCTGCCGGTCCTGGCGGTGCAAAAGGTCGTGTTGTCTTTTCTTCTGATGATGCTGTTGAGTGGGCATCTCGCGGCGAAAAGGTGATACTTGTTCGTGAAGAAACATCGCCGGAAGATGTGGATGGAATGCATAAGGCCCAGGCAATACTTACAACAAAGGGTGGCATGACCTCGCATGCTGCGTTAGTTGCAAGAGGCTGGGGTAAATGTTGTATCGTAGGGTGTGGTGATATCGAAATACATCATGAAAGCAAAACATTTAAAGCAAAAGATGGCGTAATGATAAAAGAAGGAGATTGGATCACATTGAACGGAACAAGAGGCCTTGTGTATGAAGGAAGTTTACCACTAGTGGACATTGATATTGAGAAAAACAGATCATACAAAGACTTGATGAAGTTGGTTGATAAAATAAAAGTTATGGGAGTACGCACCAATGCTGAAACACCAAATGATGCTGCACAAGGGGCAAAATTTGGCGCCGAAGGCATTGGCCTGTTCAGAACCGAGCATATGTTTTATGGAGAAGGAAGTGAGCAGCCTTTATTTTTATTACGCAAAATGATCGTAAGTAAGACAGAAGAAGAACGCCGTTCAGCACTGAATGAATTATATGTATATGTAAAAAAAGATATTAAAGACACATTGTTGGTGATGAATGGTCACCCGGTAACTATACGTTTACTTGATCCTCCATTGCATGAATTTGTACCACATGATAAAGAAAAGCTGCATCAGCTTAGTGAAGAATTAGGAATAAGAATGAGTGTACTGAAAAGAAGAGTACTTGCTTTGCATGAAAACAACCCAATGCTCGGCCACCGTGGGGTGAGATTGGGAGTTAGCTATCCTGAAATTACAGAGATGCAGGTGAGAGCCATCTTTGAAGCAACAGCAGAGATCATCAGATCAGGTAAGAAAGCATTTCCTGAAATAATGGTACCGGTTACCTGTACTGTCAATGAGCTGTCTCATCAAAAGAAAATCGTTGATCGTGTTTATAAAGAAGTTTGCGAAGCACAAAAGATGAGAAGCATCCCTTATTTGTATGGAACGATGATCGAAATACCGAGAGCTGCATTAAAAGCAGGCCACATGGCAGAGGTTGCTGATTTCTTCAGTTTCGGTACAAATGATCTTACACAAATGAGTTTTGGATTTAGCCGTGATGACATTGGCGGGTTCTTGCCAAACTATCTTGATCAAAAAATTTTAAAAGACGATCCGTTCCAGACCATTGACCAGGATGGAGTAGGTGAATTGATAAAGATCGGAACTGAACGTGGCCGTAAAACAAAACCAAATTTGAAGGTTGGTATTTGCGGGGAACATGGTGGAGATGCAGAAAGCGTAAAATTCTGTCATCGCATCGGCATGAATTATGTAAGCTGCTCACCTTTCCGGGTGCCTATAGCAAGGTTAGCGGCAGCACAAGCTGCTGTAGAGTTTGCTGAAATTAAAATTGATAACTATGCTGCAGGAAGAAAGAA
>DASYQG010000416.1:0-2294 GCA_036005825.1 Chitinophagaceae bacterium
ACTTTGGAATTTATCAAAATATTTTGTGCATAAAATCCTCGAAAGAAAATACCCCCACAGTTTTTAGTGTTCAAGGAAGGTTTTTCACCAACAACATGATCTTATAACATTTTCGGTTGTTGGTGAAGTGAACTAAATTAGCATGAGACATGATATCAAGACACGAACGACGCCGTAAATAATCCTGAAATTGTATCTTTCACATACAAATTTTTTGAATCAACTTATTTTGCTTTTGGCAAGACATCATTGAACCCACTGTTATGAGTAATAATAACATTCCTCCCGATTCTGGACAACCTGCCGGTCGTGATGAAATTATCTCCTACCAAAAACTGAGAGCTTTTATCGGCGTGACAGGATTATTGTTGCCGGTCCTGGTCGTGTTGGGCTGTTTCTTGTTTGGTGCCGGTAAGAACGCCTGGCAGATATCCATCAGCCATTATTTCTATAGTACGATGCATATTGTCTTCATCTGTATACTTTGTATGCTGGGTGGATTTCTTATTACCTATCAAGGCAAAAGTCCATGGGAAAGCCGGCTTTCCAACCTCGCGGGTTTTCTTGCTATCGGTATCGCAGCGTTCCCTACGGCGTTCAACGGATTTCTGCCCGAGAAGGACGGTGTGAACCAGTACCTGCAACTGCGTAATGATGTCACAGAATTCTGGGGCAGTGTGCATTTTGGTTTTGCATTTGCATTGTTCACCTGTTTCACCATTTTTTGCCTTCATTATTTTCAAATACCAGATGAAAAGTACCAGGGTACAGATCTGGTAAAATTCAAACGGAGGAAACTGATCTATACAATATGCGGGTGGGCGATTATCATAAGCATCGTCCTGATCGCATTATTCAATTTTATAATTAAGCCCACGAAAGGATTGTTTGTTTATAGCACATTTATTTTTGAAACCACCGCTCTTTGGGCATTTGGTACTGCCTGGCTGGTGAAGGGATCCGCAGTTTTAAAAAAATTACCGGTAATCAAAAAAATGATAAACCCACTACGATAGTATGCCGTTCCTTATAGTGTTCCTTTTTTCTTCAAACCAATAAGAAATATTTAAAAAAATAATGAAATCGTTATGCTTAGCCTGTGACTAAGCATCAGTTCCGAAAGAATAAAATGTGCCAATGCGTGATCCTGCATGATGCAATAAATACTATAAAATATGGTTTTATGTATTCTTTTTTTATCTTTAAAATAACTAATTGTTATGAACACTATACAAGCCTACTATCCAACAGGGCCGATAAATGTATCCCCTGAAATAACCAACCCATCTGATGCATTTAAAACTGAAGTAAAAAAAGTAATGAGTTCTATCCTGCTTTTTTTTATTGTTTATATTATAATGATCGCTTTATCTGTTGCACTTGCAGTTCTTTGTGTTTATGCAGGTATAATGGTTATTACCAGTGTTGGTCATTGGTTGGGCATTTTAGCAGGGCTTGGAATTATCAGTACCGGAATACTTGTTTTTATCTTTCTAATTAAATTTATTTTCTCAGTAAAAAAATTCGACGAAGCCGGGTCAATCGAGATCAAAGAAGAAGATCAACCACAGCTGTTTAGTTTCATCCGTCAACTTACAAAAGACACACAAACACCTTTTCCGAAAAAAATTATTTTATCGCCGGAAGTAAATGCCAGTGTTTTTTATAATGATAGTTTCTGGAGCATGTTGTTCCCGGTAAGGAAGAATTTACAGATAGGCCTGGGCCTTGTAAATACGCTAACGATAAGTGAATTCAAGGCAGTAATGGCACATGAATTCGGTCATTTCTCTCAACGCAGCATGAAACTCGGCATTTTTGTATACAATGTCAATAAGGCGATTTACAATATGCTGTTTGAGAATAAGAGTTTCAGCAGTTTTTTGGAAAGCTGGGGAAACCTGCACTGGGCTATTGGCATATTTGTCTGGCTAACCGTACAAATAATAACAGGTATCCAGCAAATTTTGCAAGGCATGTATAGTTTCATTAACAAAAATTACATGGGCCTTTCAAGAGAAATGGAATTTCATGCTGATGCTGTATCAGCTAGTGTAAGCGGCAGCAATAATTTAATTTCCTCTCTTCGTAAACTTGAGATCAGCGACAACTGCTATAACGTTGTTATGGAAAAAGCAAATGAATATTTGCCGAATGGCGATGTCTTTGAAAATGTTTATGCTAACCATCATATTGTGATGAAACAATATGCTGAAGATTTCAATTTACCATTGCAATTAAATGTTCCGGTAGCCGATGAAGCATTTTTTAATAACTTTCAAACCCGCAGGGTG
>DASYQG010000417.1:0-22449 GCA_036005825.1 Chitinophagaceae bacterium
TACATCCTTCAGGGTTTTGGTCATGAATTGGTTGGCCTCGACCGCATCGCCTTTTGATATGTAATCAATGAACAGCTCCGCCTCTTTGCGCAGGTAATCACTTTTTAACAATACTTTTCGATCGATCCCTTTCATAAAAAATCCCTGTTTCCATGCTTCAGGCATGTCGGGGTCGTACAGATCCACTTGAAGGCTCGCCATAAAAACATGTTCCGGAGCACGGGCTGTGCCAGCACCATAGCTTACCGTCACCTCCCAGGGCACAGGTAAGATCACAAGTCTTGCTTCATCTTCAGTAAAAGGCAATCCAAAAATATTATTATGAGGATTGCTTACACTATTGGGATCAAATTTTGAGAGGTCAATCATGAAGTGGTTTCAAAAGGCGTGCAAGGTAAGGAGAAGTTGCAAATAAGGAAATGAATAGGTAAATATTCAGGGGAGTTTTTTATTAAGCGAACATTTGTACACTGATTGGGCTTTGTTGCGACGCTCCGTTGGGGTTTCTGTTCGCTATTTGGCTTTTCGTGTACGGTGAATTGTGAATGGACGATAATAGGGATATTCTACTCACAATTCACGATTGACCATTGACATTTCTGGACCTGATCTTTCTCATCATACTTCCGTATTTCTTGATGGATTTTTGGTCTATCTTTGCGGAGCAAAATCGAATCATGAAAAAAACACATATTATTTTACTCGTTCTAATTGTTGGCGCAATAGCATTGTTGATCAGTTTGATGCCTGCAAGCGGAGCATATACGACTTATGAATCAATCTCCGAGGCCAAGAATATGCAGGGCAAAGTGGTTCATATCGTTGCTAAGCTTGATAAAACACAGCCAATTGAATATGATCAGGCAAAAAATCCAAACTATTTAAGCTTTACAGCTATTGATTCATTGGGAGGTTCAGTTAAAGTTGTTTACAATAATGCCAAACCTGATAATTTAGAACATAGCGACAGGTTAGTGATGAAAGGTAAAATGGTTGGCGATAAGTTTGAATGTAATAACATCATGATGAAATGTCCATCCAAATACACGGATGATCCGAATCGCATCCAGGAAAGCTTGAACAAAAACACTAATTAATTTCAATGGACTATATAGGTGAACACCTGCTGCCGGGTCAAATCGGTCATTTATTAGTTATCCTTTCTTTTGTTGCTTCCATCATTGCTTCAGTTGCTTATTTCATTTCTGCCAGGTCAACAAACCTAATAGAGGAGGCAAGTTGGAAAAAACTTGGAAGAGCTGCATTTTTTATTGATGCAATTTCAGTTTTTGGAATTTTCATTATTCTTATTTCGCTTATCTACAATCATCGTTACGAATACCAATACGTTTATAAGAATTCGGGCAATGATCTTGAACCAAAATATATTTTAAGTTCATTATGGAGTGCATCAGAAGGCAGTTTTATTCTATGGACCTTGTGGCACGCCGTACTTGGGCTCGTTCTAATATTTACTTCAAAAAAATGGGAAGCTCCTGTCATGTCGGTTCTTTCATTCGCACAGGTTTGTCTTGCCACCATGATGCTGGGCATTTATTTCTTTGGAACAAAGGTCGGCAGCAGTCCTTTTGCATTGTTCCGTGAGCAGATGCCCGACTTACCTGTTTTTCAATTTCCGGATTATGCACTGAGAATAAAAGATGGTAACGGATTGAATATGCTTTTACAGAATTACTGGATGGTAATTCATCCACCGGTTTTGTTCCTTGGTTTTGCAAGCACTGTTGTTCCTTTTTCATTTGCTATGGGCGGATTGATGACAAAAAAATATGGTGAGTGGGTAAAGCCTGCATTACCGTGGGCATTGTTTTCTGCATGTGTGCTTGGTGTGGGAGTAATGATGGGTGGGGCATGGGCCTATGAATCTTTAAGTTTTGGCGGATACTGGGCATGGGACCCTGTTGAAAATGCATCATTGGTTCCATGGCTTGTTCTTGTTGCAGGTATTCACACTTTAATTATTTATAAAAGCACAGGACGATCGTTACAAACTTCTTTTTTCCTTATGGCACTTACATTTATTCTGATCGTTTATTCCACGTTTCTTACACGCAGTGGTATATTAGGTGAAACATCTGTACACTCATTTGCAGATCTTGGAATGAACGCACAACTGTATTTATTCCTGTATGCATTTTTTTGGGTGCCTGCAATTTTATCACTGACGGGGTTAAATAAAAAACTAATTGTATCAGGTGCCGCTATTTTATTTCTTCTTTTAGCGGGATTTGTTCACCCATTGTTTGCTCTTATTTCTCCAATTGCAGCATTGGTGTTGTTCTTGGTAAATATGAATAAGCTTATTCCTGCAGTTAAAAAAGAAGAAGCCGCATCTTCGAGAGAGTTCTGGATGTTTATTGGTTCATTGGTTATTTTATTTTCTGCTATTATCATTATAGCACAAACTTCTTTACCTGTTTACAACAAAGTTTTTGGTAAGAAAGCTGCGCCACCACAAGACATAGAATTTTCATATAATCGTATCCAGATCTTTATTGCGATCATCATTGGATTATTAACCGCTATCGGGCAGTATTTAAAATATAAAGAGACTGGCTCGCAATATTTTTTCAGAAAGATCGGCTTGCCTTTTATTGTCAGTGCTATTGCAAGCGGATTGATCCTGGCTTTCGGTAATATCAATTACGATAAATATGGAATAGGGTATCTGACTTTTGTTTGGACCGCAATTGCTTGTAGTGTTTTTGCCATTATCGCCAATCTATCTTATATCTGGATCGGGATAAATGGGAAATTAAAATTAAGCGGACCTTCCATTGCTCACTTTGGTTTTGGAATAATGTTGCTTGGAATTCTGATCTCCTCATCTAAAAAAGAGATCCTTTCTTATAACACCAGCGGCATAGCAATTAATTTCGGCGAACAGAGTAAAGAAAACACTGGGGAGAACATGACCCTTCCCAAGGGAATGAAAATGGATATGGGGAAATACTGGGTTACATATTCAGGAGATTCTTCTCATCCAAAAAAATCACAGAAGTATTTCAGGATAAATTTTACAGACAAAGAAAGAAAGGAGGAATTTACTTTAAGGCCAAACGCATTTATTAATTATAAAGGCAACGAAGGCTTAAGTGCAAACCCCGATGCAAAACATTATTGGAACTATGATGTGTTTGCTTATATCACTGCGCTGGCTGATCCGGAAAAGAATAAGGATACTTCAAATTTCATTTCAAGATTTATGAACATTGGAGATACGGTCTCTATTACGAATGGTTATTTAGCTCTCAAGGATCTCAAATCAATGGATAGTTTACCCAAAGATATTTTTGGGGCAGATGGAAAACTTTACAAAGCAACAGTACATGTTGTTGAAGCCGAAAAAAGTGGCGTAATGCATGTGCATATAATAGAACCTAAGATGGCTATTGCAAAAGGAGAAATGATTAGTATTCCTGACACAGCAAGGGGAGTTAATGATGTTATTGTCCAATTGCAATTACCCAAAGAAAATGGAGCTGTAATAGGAATTAAAGAACCTAAGACAGTTCAAGATTTTCTAACTCTTAAAGTCTACAAATTCCCGTTTATAAATCTTCTTTGGCTTGGCACCATTATAATGGCTATTGGTTTTGTTATCAGCATGGTTAGAAGGATACAATTAAGCAGGACCCAGACCTGAAGGCCAATCTTTTAACTTCTTAAACAGCGTTTAGCTTAGAAACGTTGTCATATTTTTGTACTTTAGTTATATGAAAATGCATTGCAAATTCATTTCAGTTTTAATAGTGGCAATTTTATTTGCCAATGGCAATGTCTTTTCGCAAACTGATACCACAATTGGCCCGCCTCCGCCAGCGCCGCCGGTCGATATAAAAAAATGGGGTCGCAATGATACTATCATCACCGGTGCTATTTATTATCAAAATGAATGGATGCCATATAAGGAATTAGAAATGGCCTGGGTTTCTAACTTGAGTGAGAAGAAGCTGGCAAAATATATGGAGGAATGGACCCGGCTTCGAAATGCAGTTTATGTTACCTATCCATATGCCCGTACCGCCGGTTATTTAATGAATGATATTAATGCGAAGGTCTCTCAAATGAAAAGTAGGAGTGAAAAGAAGGCCTATATAAAATCACGAGAGAAGGAATTAAAAGATCAGTTTGCCGATCCACTATCTAATCTTTCTGTTTACCAGGGAAAGATATTAATGAAACTCATTAACAGGCAAACAGGGAATAACTGTTATGAAATAGTAAAAGAATATCGCGGTGGGATGACTGCCAGGGTTTATCAAACTGTTGCTTTCTTTTTTGGAAGCAGTTTGAAACAAGATTGGGATACCAATGATAAAGTTGATCGCCAGATCGAAAACATCGTTAAAGAAATTGATGGCAGCTGGTATAATAATCCTTACAAACCGGGAATAAGATAATTTATCGTTTTTGGTTTTTGGTTTATCGTGTTTAGCATTTCCATAATTTTAGCCCAGCAAAAAACTTACTGACGATAAACGATAAACTATAAACTTTCATGAAACTTGACCTACTCGCAATTGGTGTTCATCCTGATGATGTAGAACTTGGTTGTTCCGGAACTATTATCAATGAAATTAAAATTGGAAAAAAAGTTGGAGTGTTGGACCTGACACAAGGAGAACTTGGTTCCCGTGGTACTATTGAAACGAGATATGAAGAGGCTGCAAAAGCTGCAATGATAATGGGTGTGCATGTAAGGGAAAACTTAAAAATGCGTGATGGATTTTTTAAGAACGATGAAGAACATCAAAGAAGACTAATTGTTGCAATAAGAAAATATCAACCGGAAGTAGTTATTACAAATGCTTTAAGTGATCGTCACCCTGATCATGGTCGGGCAGCCAAATTGACAACCGACAGTTGTTTTCTTTCTGGCTTAATAAAAGTTGAAACAAGAGATGAGCAAGGAAACCTGCAAGAACCCTGGCGTCCGAAATATATTTTTCATTATATACAGGATCGTTATCACGAACCTGATTTCATCATTGATATATCAGAAGTGTTTGAACAAAGAATGGAAGCAGTAAAAGCATATACAACTCAATTTTATAACCCGGATAATGAAGATGATGGACCGCAAACTTATATTTCTACTTCAGCATTTCTCGATAGTATTGTTGCAAGAGCGAGAGTAATTGGAAAAAAAATAGGTGTGCAATATGGTGAGGGATTTAATTCTGAAAAGAGTTTAGGGATAAAAAGCCTTGATTCTTTGGTGAAAATCGAAACTTAATTAGTTAATTTCTCTGAGCGTTAATAACTTATCCAAAATTTACCTGTTTCCTTCAATAAACAAACATACCTTTGCTTCCAATTTAAATTTAGAAAATGTCAAGTCCAAAATTCCCCAAACTTCCAATATCATTTCATAGCGAGTTGAAAAAAAAGATCGGGGAGTATTTTAATCAAAAAGGCAGATCCACTACAGGTAATTTTAAGCTTCATAGCAAAGCTATTTTGTTAGTTACAGGATTGATCGGTTTATATATTCATCTTGTTTTCTTTACACCTCCTGCGATCTTCGCAATTGTGGAGTGTATCATTTTGGGATGCATTACCGCCGCAGTTGGTTTCAATGTGATGCATGATGGAGCACATGGAAGTTTCAGCCGTTACAAATGGATCAATAACATGGCCTCAAATTTTGCAAACTTCCTTGGTGCAAGTCAACATATGTGGAAAACGAAACATAATGTTATTCATCATACGTATACAAATATTCATGGTGTGGATGATGACATAGAAGCCCGCCCATTTCTGCGTCTTTGTGATGAACAGCCGCATTATAAAATACACCGGTATCAGCATTTTTATTTTTGGGCTGCCTATTCCTTGTTATACATCTATTGGATCTTCGTATCCGATTATACAAAATATTTTTCTGGTAAAATAGGTTCCATATCATTGAGAAAGATGACGCCGAAGGAACATTTTTATTTTTGGTTCTATAAAATTGCACATGCTTTAATTTTTGTGGCTATACCTATTTATATGGTTGGCTTTCTTCCATGGCTCATTGGGTTTTTGAGTATGGCTATGGTTGCAGGATTTGTTTTAAGCATTGTATTCCAGTTAGCTCATACAGTTGAACACACACATTTTCCGTTGCCTGATTCAGCTACTGGAAAAATGGAAGACGATTGGGCCATTCATCAGGTGAAAACAACAGCCAATTTTGCTACAAGAAATAAGCTGGTCAGTTGGTTGGTTGGTGGTTTGAATTTCCAAATAGAACATCACCTGTTTCCTAAAATATCACATATTCATTATCCCGCTATTAGCCGTATTATCAAACAGGTTTGCGAGGAGTATGGGGTTTCTTATATCGAATATCCAAGAGTTAGATATGCCGTCGTTTCTCATATCAAATTCCTGAAACAAATGGGAAGAGCTTGAACTTTTAAGCCTTCTTGACCTGTTAAATTGTTTTTGCCTCAACGGATTTTAAATTCTATCTGCTAACAGTTGTTCATACGGAATTACTTCTCCCTATCTTTGCGGCCAAATTTTATTTTAAATGCATTTCCAGTTTACAGAAGAACAATTGATGATCCAAAAGGCCGCCAGGGATTTTGCAGAAAATGAGTGTAAGCCTGGCGTTATTGAAAGGGATGAGAAACAAACTTTTCCCAAAGAACAAGTAATGAAATTGGCAGACCTAGGCTTTTTAGGGATGATGGTACCTCCAGAATATGGCGGCGCCGGCATGGATACAGTTAGCTATGTGCTGGCAATGGAAGAAATAAGTAAATGGGATGCGAGCACAAGTGTTGTGATGAGTGTTAACAATAGTCTTGTTTGCTATGGCCTGGAAGCTTTTGGTACAAAAGAACAAAAGGAAAAATATCTCACGCCGCTGGCTCAGGGCAAAAAAAATGGCGAGCTCTATATCGGTGCATTTATGCTTAGCGAACCAGAAGCTGGAAGTGATGCAACATCACAAAGAACAACAGCAGAAGATAAAGGCAATTATTATTTATTAAATGGGACAAAGAACTGGATCACTAATGGCGGCACTGCCTCGGTTTATTTAGTAATGGCGCAAACTGATCCGAAAAAAGCTTCACGTGGTATTAATACACTTATTGTTGAAAAAAATTGGCCTGGAGTAGTTGTAGCAGCAAAAGAAAATAAATTGGGGATTCGCGGAAGCGATACACATACGGTTATGTTCAATGATGTAAAGGTTCCAAAAGAAAATAGAATAGGAGATGAAGGATTTGGTTTCAGATTTGCAATGAAGACATTGGCTGGTGGAAGAATTGGTATTGCATCACAGGCATTGGGTATTGCGAGTGGCGCTTATGAATTATCAAAAGCGTATTCAAAAACAAGAAAGGCTTTTGGTACAGAAATAATGAATCACCAGGCAATTGCGTTTAAGCTGGCTGATATGGCTACAAGAATTGATGCGGCCCGTTTGCTTTGTCTCAAAGCAGCATGGGAGAAAGATAATAATTTAGATTATGGAGTAAGCAGCAGCATGGCAAAAGTTTACGCTTCGGAAACTGCTATGTGGACAGCTGTTGAGGCTGTACAGATCCACGGAGGTTATGGTTTTGTGAAAGAATACCATGTGGAAAGATTAATGCGTGATGCTAAGATCACCCAGATATATGAAGGCACCAGTGAGGTGCAAAGGATCGTGATCAGCAGGAGTATTTTAAAATAAAAGCTACGAGTTTTGAGCTATTAGCCACGAGCAAATGCTGGTGGCTTTTCTTTGCGATCTTTATGTAAACTTTGCGTCTTTGCATGAAATACTATGGCAGTTAATAAAGAAAAATACCAGCAAATAAACGAAGAGCTAAGACTGTCTAAGATCACTCTTGTTGCTGTTTCCAAAACAAAACCAAGTGACGATATTCTTGAGCTTTATGATCTTGGACATCGTGACTTTGGAGAAAACTATGTACAGGAGTTAGTTGAAAAAGCTGCGCAACTTCCAAAAGATATTCGATGGCACTTTATTGGGCACTTGCAAACCAATAAAGTAAAATCAATCGTTCCTTTTATTTATATCATTCACGGGGTGGATAGTTTAAAACTGTTGAAAGAGATAGATAAGCAGGCTGAAAAGAACAAACGTATCATTGATTGTTTGTTGCAGGTTCATATTGCACAAGAGGAAACTAAGTTTGGATTTGATGAAACAGAACTTTTAAATTTAGAATTAAAACAATTTTTAAATGTGCGGATAAAAGGGTTGATGGGGATGGCAAGCTTAACAGATGACATCAATAAAATAAGAATTGAATTCAAATCCTTAAAAATCCTTTTCGAAAAACTCAAAACTCAAAACCCGGAACTCTCCATTCTTTCCATGGGTATGAGTGCTGATTATAAAATTGCTATTGAAGAAAAAAGTAATATGGTTCGTATTGGCAGCTTGTTGTTTGGCGAACGCTGAAAAAATCACTAAACTCTTTTAGCCTGGCTAAACACTTTATTTTTCCATACCCAGAAAAGTCCAAATACAAAGCCACTGGTAAAAAATCCAAGAGTAAAAAGAGTTGCTTCACTACTGCCGTAAAGATCTCCCATGTCTTTCCATATTAAAAAATAAACAGGCAGGTTTGCAAGCAAAGAAAAAATAATCGGGAAGTAAAAAAATTGTTTACCCCCCACGATCGTTTTATTGACTATTCTTAAAGTAACGACATAGATCAACAAAAAGAGAATGAGAAATCCTGCAAATGTTAGCGTAGCAAAGCTAACAATATCGATCATGCTGAATTGGTCATACAAAAAGAAAGCGGTGATAAGAATGACGAGCATTCCACTCAACCATGATAATAGAAATGATAAGACATAAAGCATAACGACCAATTATATAGCAAGATGAAGAAGCTTTTGTTTCCTTTTGTTAAGGATCATTTTTGCACCTAAAAATAAGAGTACAATTCCTGCCATTGTGAAGAAAGTAATAAATAAATGTGGCTTTGTTGCAAAGCTGTTTGCAGTTTTATTGCCTGTCAGTTCTTCCTTTGTTATCTTTCTTGCTCTTACTTCATTGCTCAGGGAATTCTCCAGCACCCACATGTTTCCATTGTTATCAAAGATGCCGCTGCAAACAGTCCACATTGAATTACTGGCAAGGATCGTTTGAGGGTTTCCATTAGCGCCGATACGAATAATTTTTTTTGAATCGATCATTGCGAGGTAAACATTATTTGCTGCATCCGTCCAAATACCATAGCTATCATAATTGTGACCCATCATTGAGAGATCGGTTGATTTGCTGCCAATGTTATTAGCCAGTGTTTCCAATTTTCCATCCGGAGATAATCTATGAAGTTTATTATTTTCTGTAAAGTACAATGAACCGTTTTTTGTACATGTAAGCCAACCTATAAAGCCAAACTTTCCTTCAGCTAGCTTTATTATTTCACCACTCTTTGTCTTTTTCATGATTCTTGAAATGGTAAATCTTTCCACCCAATACATATTTCCCACGGAATCTCTTGCAAAACTATAGTTGCTTCGAAAACCTTCTGTCGGATTGATCTCTTTTACTAGCTGGCCTGTATTTTTTAAACACCAAACATAATATCCCCAGGTGTTTTGACTTTCGCCATTGTACCAAAGATGTTCACCATACAAATTATCATGTTCGTCAATATACAACTCATGTGTGTGCACACCGCTTACTATGACGGTCTTGCTACCATCAAACGATATCTTCCACACTTTCGCCAGGTCAGTATAATAAATATTTCCTTTGCTGTCTTTCACAATTCCAATTCCAGGATGACCTTTCGACATAAAACTTACCAATAACCAGTAACTAATAACCAATAACTTTTTCATGGCTATACTTTATTTTTTAGGATAATCAGGAATATTTTTTCCGAGATAAATATTTCTTTCAGATTTAAGCATGTTGCCAACATCTTTTACTTTTATTATTCCACTACCTCCGCGATCCTGGCAATTTTTTCTTTCTTTTTCTGTAAGTAATGAGTCATCATCAAAAAGATATTCATCGATCCAATATTCATTCTTATCAGGCTCCATAATTGTAACATGAATATGTTCCGGTGCTTGTCTGCCGGGGTAGGCAGCAGGCCTTAATGTAAAAAATTTGTATTCACCTTTTTCATTTGTCTTCATCCATCCACGAATATATCCATGACGTTTTCCCCAACCAGTTTCATCGCCCTTTTTTGGATAGATACCTGTTTGATCTGTATGATAAACATATATGATAACATTTGGCGCCGGCGTGCCGTCTGCTTTATAAACTACACCATTTATCACAAGCTTTCTTCCGTTGTCATTCCAGTCAGGGAGCCAACAAAGATTTTTTAAAGAGTCAAATGGAATTGGTGACTCGTGGATAGCTTCGCAGCCTTCACAACTACCACCTACGTGCATATTATCCTGACTTGCTTTTTTAGTGCTGTTTTGAGTGCATCCAATATTTGAAATAAAAATCACGGCAAATAGAAAAAATAGTCTCATAAAAAAGTTTTACAACATAAATATTATACAAATAATTACCCTTATTAGACTCTTTACATAACGGGTAAATAACACTTGATGAAATGTATATGAGCTTTTCATCATGAATAAACTACAGATGATGTAAACCCTTTTACGAAAGGGAAATCATACCTTTATTTTGTCTTATGCACAACGCCGCATTTTTTATAAAATACAAATTGAACCATGTCTTTTTTTGGTTGTTCATATTCGGATTGTGGTTCATGCTCCGGTATGAAGACTACGATACTACTGCCATTGCTTTTAAAGTAACCTTTGTCAAGCTTGTTGACCTGATAGTAATGGTTTATATAACGAATTACCTGCTTATACCATTTTTCTTATACAAAAAAAAGTATGGGCTTTTCATTTTGCTTTTCCTTATAATGATCTTAATCAGCAGTGTGGTCAAAATGTATATTGTTGGTCAACTTAAGCATGATCCAACTATTTTTACTACAAGCGGTGATCTTAAAGGCAGGATATATGATAATGTCATTCCTCATTTTTTCCTGGTGATAGCCAGCGCTTCATTTAAACTGATGTTCGATCAAATCAGCCTGCAAAAGAAAATGGCTGAGTTAGCAAAGGATAAAGCAGAAGCTGAATTGAATTTTTTAAAATCCCAGATCAACCCACATTTTCTTTTTAATTCTTTGAATTCTGTTTATTTCCTGATCGATAAGAATAACTCTGATGCAAGACAGGCTTTACATAAGTTTTCCGATATGCTTCGTTACCAACTCTACGAGGCGAATGGCGAAAAGATCCCCATCGAAAAGGAGATAGATTATCTACAGGATTATGTTCACTTGCAACAATTGAGGAAAGATGAAAATTATAAAGTGCAATTTCATTGTTCACAGGAAGTGAAAAACTTTTCAATTGAACCTCTGTTGCTTATACCTTTTGTAGAAAATGCTTTTAAGCATATTTCTCATAAAGTAAAAGGAGATAATTTTGTAAAACTGGATATGGCACGAAATAATGGGTATTTTGAATTTAGTGTAGAGAATTCCTGTGAAAAAGGGATATACACAACAGAGCAACACGGAGGAATTGGAATGAACAATGTAAAAAGGAGATTGGAATTACTTTATCCCGGCACTCACCAACTTACCATAGATGATGATGCCGAAAGATTTAAAATAAATCTAAAACTTAAAATTTAAAGCATGCTCACAGGAATACTGTTAAGGAAAAAGGGAAAAACTAAAACGTTGATCATAATAGGGATTGTTTCCTCATTATTATTAATTGGAGGTATTTTAATACTGGTAAGATGATCAATTGTGTTATTATAGACGATGAACCACTGGCAAGAAAAGGTTTAAGGGAATACATCTCGGATGTCAATTTCCTTCATCTTGCTGGCGAGTACGACAACTCTTTAAAAGCAACAGAAATGATCAGCAGGGGGGAAGTGCAGCTGCTTTTCCTCGATATTCAAATGCCGAAGATCACAGGGCTTGATTTTATGAAAACATTGCAAAAGCCAATTCCTGTTATTTTCACGACTGCTTTTCCGCAGTTTGCATTAGATGGGTTTGAATTGAACGCGTTGGATTATTTAGTTAAGCCGATATCTTTCGACAGGTTCTTAAAAGCGGCGCTTAAAGCAAAAGAATATTATGAAGTAAGACAAAAGAATGAGACTGATAAAACTCCCGCTGCTGAAACCGGGGACTATTTTTTTATCAAAGCAGATAATAAGCTTGTCAAGGTTTCTTTCAATGATATTTTATTTATTGAAGCATTGCAGAATTATGTTGTTGTGCATACACATGAAAAAAAACTTATCACTTACCTGACTTTTAAATCTGTTGAAGAATACCTGCCCTCATCGCAATTTATAAAAGTGCATAAATCTTTTATCATATCGGCTACAAAAATTGACAGCATCGAGGGAAATGATATTCGTATTGGCCAGCATTACATACCTATCAGTCGCAATCTAAAAGATGAAGTGATGGAGAAATTATTAAAAGGAAAATTTCTGAAAAGATAAGCTTGTGCATATTTAAAATTTTATAACCGGCGAAAGTTTGCTAACTTATAGCGAATAAAACCAACGGTTATGAAAAAACACATCGTTTCTCACATAGCCATCTACATGCTTTCAGCAGTCATGCTTTTCTTTGGATATTATCATTTAGTACATCCCAAGGCTATGATGGAATATGGGTATATCCCGGCTAGTACTCCGAATCCTGTTTTATGGGTCAAAATTGTTGGAGTGGCTTTTATACTTGCAGCCATCTCTTTTATTTTAAACAAGTATGTAAAAATTGCCGCCTACTTGCTTGCGGCAATGCTTTTGTCATTTGCTTTTTTCATTCATTTCGACATCTACAAGAACGCTAGTGCAGATGATGTAAAAGTAAATGCACTGATCAATATTTTGAAAGATACAGCTTTGGCTGCTTTTGCTTTGCATATCGCCGGCAGTGCCGACAGCCATGGCATAAAGTTTTAGACAAAAGAATATTTCTTGTTTTTTAACATGATAGCCTACCTAACAGTGGTCGGAATCTGTATTTTTACATCTAATCACACTTATGAAATATTTAGCATTCTTTCTGATCTTGATGCCATGCTTTATAAATGCGCAGGATTGTACTTTGAAAAATGAGAAAGACAGGTTCAACCAGGATCCGCGATTGACAACTGGGTTTATTACGCTTGGCGCCGGCAATGATAGATTTTTATTGTCTATATCTGCTGATAAAAAGGAAGTGGATTATTTTTTTGCATTGGATAATTCTACCATGTGCTTTGACGATTATTCGCGGGTGATGGTAACTTTCGCTACCAAACAAAAAGGGAATTATAAAAATGGCGGAACAACAAATTGTAAAGGATATTTTCATTTTATTTTTCCTAACCAGCAAAACCTGAATGCGAATCTTACAAACCTGTCACAAAAGAAAATTGCGACCATTCAATTTACTGACACCGGCAATAATAAAAAGATAATCACTCTTCGACCGGAAGATCAGGATACGATCATTAAGCTTACAACTTGCGTACTTGCAGAACTTGAAAAATTACGGGCGGATACCTGGAAACCGAAACAATGATCTTGTGACCCCGCAGGGACTCGAACCCTGGACCTACTGATTAAGAGTCAGTAGCTCTACCAACTGAGCTACGGAGTCAGAATGAATTACAAATTTACCTAATACTTACTGCGTAAAAAATTATTCAATTGGCGATTGCCACTTTTTATAAATAGCGGTGAGATCAATATTGCATGCATGAATGCAAAAGGGGTAGCTATTTTTCAGTAATTTACAGATGATATGAAAAAATATTTAATAAGTATTTCTATGGTTGTACTAGCTGCCTGCAACGCTGATGATGAAAAACCGGAAAGTAAAGCCGATCAGGCTTCTAAATTTATTGCTGGGACATTTGGATATGATCTTAATTTTCTCAGGAAATATCATAAAGACATTCTTGTGCTCGGGGATAATGCGGGTGCACAAATTATTATTGCTCCTGCATACCAGGGAAGGGTAATGACAAGTACAACTGAAGGCAACAAGGGAATTAGCTTTGGCTGGGTCAATCATGAACTCATTGCATCAGGAAAAACTACTGAACATATTAATGCATTTGGAGGTGAAGAACGGTTTTGGCTTGGCCCTGAAGGCGGACAGTTCTCTATTTATTTTAAAAAAGGAGAAGAGTTTAAATTTGAAAACTGGTTTGTACCGAAGGAGATCGATACCGAGCCTTTCGAGTTGATTTCATCAACAAAGTCTGGTGCCACATTTAAAAAAGAAATGCATCTTGAAAATTATTCAGGAAATAAATTTGATCTGACGGTTGATCGCACTATCCGATTATTAGATAAGGCTTCAATAAATAATACATTAGACATTATTGTTCCCGGGAATGTACAGTCAGTAGCATTTGAATCTGACAATAGGATAACAAATAATGGAAACACAGCATGGGATAAGAAGACAGGGATGCTTTCCATTTGGATATTGAGCATGCTTAATGCATCATCGCAAACTACAGTTGCCATTCCTTATAAACAAGAAGATATATCAAGTTTTGGTAAAATTGTTACGGATGATTATTTTGGAAAAGTGCCGGCTGACAGATTGAAAGTTGATAGCGGATTAATATTATTTAAAGCAGATGCGAATCAGAGAAGTAAGATAGGAGTGTCTCCAAAACGGGCGTTGCCATTTGTTGCAAGCTATGACGCTGTGAATAATGTATTGACCATTGCACAGTTCACTTTACCTGTTGGAGCTACAGATTATGTAAACTCCTTATGGAAATTACAGGATGATCCCTTTGCAGGCGATGCCGTGAACGCTTATAATGATGGGGAAATTGATGGAAAGCAGATAGGAAAATTCTATGAGATCGAAAGTTCATCACCTGCCGAGGCATTGGCGCCAGGGAATTCTATTCACCATATTCATCGCACAATTCACTTAAAAGGGACTAAAGAAGACCTTGATAAGATATCAATGAAAATTTTAGGAAGACCAGTTGATGCAATAAAGTTATAGATCATTTATTTTTTTTTAATAGTTTTCTTTTTAAGCTCTCTCTTTTTTGCAGATATTGATTTAGTAATTGTATTTCCATGCATGATCTGTTTTTTATCTTTCACCTTAGCCAATGAATTAGCATAAGCTTCTTTAAGAAGTTTTTTTATATAAGCTTTAGGAAATTCAGATATTCTTTTAACCAATATATAGCGATACTGACTCCCCTGTCCGATCAATTTTTTTTCTGGGTCCGAAATTTCACTGCCCCAATAAAAGCCAAAATGAATGTTCTTACTCGTTCTGCCAACAGCTATTGAGCAAAACGTATGACCAACTCTGTCTGTTGGCGACCATCCAACTGCTAATGCATTATAATTATCGTAGATCAGCTCATTTGAATCAGGGTATAGATCCCAAATAAATTCCCGCAACCCAAAAACTGTTTCATTTATTTCTTTGTCAAATGGTTTTAAGAATTTTAAAAGATCCTTTATATTTTCTTTACTCATAAGAAATATTTCATTGTGAAAATATTTTTATTTTTGCTTCAGATGAAGTTATCACTGGAATAGTTTCAAAATCTGCCAGATCTTTCCAGTAGCTGATCCATTCGAGGATCTTTTCTTCGGTATCACTTTCCATTACCTGGTAACAGGTGCTCATGTCTGTATGTATCCAGCTGTTGATGTAATTTACTCCTTCAGGCATCATCCGTCCTTTCTCATCAAACCGCTCATATATCATTTTTACTTTGCCTGCGTGAAATTTCTCTATGATCATATATAACATATCAACGTTTTATTTTATGCTTGAACAAAATGCCAGCAAACACCGGCTAAATCAATAATATTAACCTCTCTTCCATAAGGTTGATCAGATGCCTCGCTGATACGAATGCCAAATTTTTCGAGTAGTTTTTTCTCAATCACTTCTTTTCTAAATTCATCCACATTCGTTACTCCAACAGTGATCATAAAGTTTTCTGCAAATTCTTTATTGTTGAATTTCTGTAAGATGAATCTACATCCGTCTTTTTCAAAACTAACATAATCACCAGCATCCCACCTGATACTAAATCCCAATTGTTGAAAAAACTCTTTAGAGCCTTCAAAATCATTTCCCGAGGGAACAAAGGGCTGTAAGGAAAGAAATTTCATAAAATGTATTTCGATAAAGTTATAAAAGAATATATTGGTGTAAATATCTTGTGTTTCAAGTAATGATCCGGCATCAAAAATATAATGATGTAAAATTTTTCCTGGTTGCAATCGCATTTATCAGCGCATTCAATTATTATCTCACATGGTCTAATATTAAATTTAACTGGTTTCTTGTTTATACTTATGCGATCGATACAATACAAGGATGGCTGGCATGGTGGGCGGTACGAAGCATTATTATTTATTTAGATAAAAAGATGCCATACGGTAACCGCCCATTAAAAAGAATTCTTGTTCAATTATTTCTTACGACAACAATTGGCTTATTAGTAATAATCCTTTTAACAGAATTAGTGAGCTGGATCGTTCGGGGAAGACCTGCAATTGCTAATTTTTATTTCTTTGATATTTTCATAATTGCCATCTGGTTTTTTGTTATAAATGGTATTTATATCGGTATGCATTATTATGGCGAATGGCGGGAATCAGAACGGCAGCGACAAGAAGAGAAAAAATTAAGAACTGGCGGATTTACTGTAAAACATGGTAATCAAAACCTCCTATTTCCCTTTGCGGATATATTGGGGTTTTATGCGGAAGACGGCTATACAATTTTGCTTACCAAGGAAAATAAAAAGTATTTCCCTGACCGTTCGCTGGATAAAATTGAAATTACCCTTCCTGAAGAACTATTTTTCCGCCTTAACCGGCAATACATACTTCATCGCAATATATTGACAGGGTTTAAAAGAACAGGAAACGGAAAAATAGAAGTGTTGGTCAATGCACCAGGAAACCTTCCTTCATCAATCGCAGTCAGCCGGACAAAGGCCGGTTCTTTTAAAAACTGGTTCGAAGTTGATTGAGAAACGGGGGCATTAACTGCATTTTATCCCCTGGTTTGCTACACTTCAACCCCAAACGATAATTATTAGCCAGATTAGGGGGCATTTCAAAGTAAATTTTGATACATGTTGTCTTAATATCCTAGTACTTATTTGGTTTACCATGCGTCCTTGTTGTTGTTTTGTAAAAAAAATAAAATGAAAAAAATTCTGATTTCATGCCTACTCATAGTGTCTGCGCTTTCTTTTTTCGGACAGTCTCCAAAAAATTGCAAACTTGACGTGGATATTAATACCGCTTATTCAAAGGCAGCGGCACTTGACTCCATTTTAAAACACTATACTACAAATATGCTTCCCGGCGCATCAGTTGCGGTTTATTCAGAGAAAGAGGGCTGGTGGGCGGAGGCACAAGGTTATGCCGATCTGGAAAAGAAATTGCCGATGACCAATTGCCATTTGCAATACTTGCAAAGTGTTTCTAAGAGTTATATGGCAGTTGAGATATTGCAATTAAAAGAACAAGGTAAAATAGACCTTGATGCACCAATGACAATGTATTTGCCGGCGAAGTATAGCAAGTATATTAAGGAAGCAAGCTCGGTAACTGTAAGAATGCTCCTAAATCATACATCTGGGGTGCCAGAGTATAACGAAGCTCCCGCATTCGTTTCAAATGTTATTCTTCATCCGCTGCAAAATTTTTCATCCGAGGATTGTTTAAAAGGAATTAATGGAATGGAATTTCAATTTGCACCTGGTTCGAAATATAAATACACCAATACAAATTATCTTTTGCTTTCATTGATCGGTGATGCCATTACAGGTGATCATGCAGCCTATATCAAAAAAAATATTTTCAAACCACTTGGATTAAACAACAGTTATTACGGTAAGGATTTTAATTATCTAAAAGGCTTGCCTCTTCCACAATCCTATTGGGATGTTTTTAATAATGGCATTGCGATCAATGCAACTCCATTTCAGCAAATGACTGTTGTTTGTTCAAAAGGCGATGATGGAATTGTGTGTACAACTACAGATGCAGTAAAATATTTAAAAGGATTAATGGAAGGCAAATTGTTGAATGAAGCATCAATGAAGGAACTTATGGAATTTGTAAAAGATGAACAAGGAAACAAACGATACAGCATGGGGATGATCTATTTCGATTTGGGCGGGCTTCCTGCTTACGGTCATGGAGGTGGAGGTATTGGGGCAGGCTGCGGGTTATTATATATTCCATCTCATAAAGTATATGTTTTCATGGCAACAAACATTGGTTGTTTTATTGACAGCAAGCTTTCTGCAAAAGCAGGAGAAATGAGAGATGCGATTCTCATGGCATTGTTGCAGTGATTCTTGTACTCTATGCTCTTTTTAAATTGTCCGCAGCAAGAAATACTAAGCCGATCGCAAACCAAAACAATGCTTTTGGCCAATTACTGGTTTGAAACGCCTCCAGTATCCCAACACCAAAGAATAGAATGAATACTGCAAAATTTGTCCCTAGTTTTATTCTTTTCATAACTGTTGAAATGCGTATTCTAAGATGAATATTAAAACACGATCTGCCAATGATATTGGTCATGCCGCAGAATGATTAATAATGATCAAGTAATTGTGAATAAATCAGTTTAACCATTCATGTGTTCACCATAAAATAAAACGAAGATTCTGGGTGATTATGGCTATCTTTGTAACATTAATTTGAGTTTTACGGCTCTTGTAGTGAACAATCAATTTTTCCCCGGCATTATTCTTTACACTTGCTTTTTCTCATAGGTTATAAAAATTAAATCGTTTATATATGACTACAGAAATGATCGAAAAATTTGTAGAAGGTAAAGGAAGAGAGGATTCAACTATTAATATTCATTTTAAGGAACGCAGTACCGTTACAGGTGTTTTTATCAGAACAGCGGATTATGGCGAATTAAAGATGAAAAATTTATGGCGTATCGTTAGTCATGCTAAAATTGAAGAATGGCGTAAAACAAAAAATATGGATCTTGCCCGCATTTTTAACGGTATGTCGTTTACACGTCTTACAGAAGAACAATGATTTCTGTTGATCGATTTTTTAAATAAAGTAAAGCAGTACTTATGTTTTTACAAACTTGGAAAAAATATCTTCCCGTTATCATTTTGCTAATGAAACGTTCTGGCAAAGGTGAGCAACAGGTTTTGGATATGAACTACACCGATTTTCAAAGAGCAACCGGGGGTAAAAAAACGAAGCTTACTTTTTCAAGCCTCCAGCTTGACAATGGCCGCACTAATTACGATGCAAATAATACACAACTCGCTAAAGACCTGATCTTAGTTCTCCAGGAAAACGAACAAACCGGGAGTATGCTTCGTCATAAACAATTTGAATTTTCAGTGAATTCAAGTTTTCAATTGACAATTAAGAATAATTCAATTATCGAAGAGAAAGAAGCGGTTTAAAAAAATTAACCCCTTTGTGTAAATGCCCTGCTATGTTTTTTTGTTCTTGAATTCCTACTGCTTGTTCCGTAAAAAGAATTAGTTGATTGAACTACATCGTGCATACCAGGCGCATCAAATGAATGTGCCTTTACTACCGGAATAGATTTTCTGATCAGTTTTTGTATATCGCTTAAGAATATTTTTTCACTCCAGTCACAAAAAGAAATTGCCACACCTTTAGCGCCGGCACGACCAGTTCTTCCAATTCTATGCACATAAGTTTCTGGTACATTTGGCAGTTCAAAATTGATCACATGTGTCAATTCATCAATATCAATACCACGGGCGGCAATATCAGTAGCCACTAATACACGAGTACGTTTACCTTTAAAGTTTTCCAGTGCCTTTTGTCTTGCCGATTGCGCTTTATTACCATGAATAGCTTCTGTGCGAATACCAGCATTATTCAACATGCGGGCAAGTTTGTCGGCTGCATGTTTCATTTGCGTAAATATCAATGCAGATTCTATTGAAGGATCTTTTAATAAATGAACCAATAAGGACGGCTTGTTATGTTTTTCAGTATAATAAATTGATTGCTGGATCATGTCAACCGTTGTTGCAGGCGGTGTTACTTCCACCTTTACAGGGTTGTTTAAAAGCATTGCGGCCAGTTGCTTTATCTCATTCGGCATTGTGGCCGAGAAAAAAAGCGTTTGTCTTTTTGAAGGTAATCTTGTAATGATACGTTTTACATCATGTACAAAACCCATGTCGAGCATTCTGTCCGCTTCATCAAGAACGAAGAATTGAATGTCTCTTAAAGTAATATAACCTTGTTGCATCAGGTCAAGCAGACGACCAGGGGTTGCTACCAATATATCAACGCCACGACCAATAGCCTGTACCTGACTGTGCTGAGAGACGCCACCGAAGATCACGTGATGCCGTAATGGCAAATAATGACCATAAGCACGGATGCTTTCACCAATTTGTATGGCTAACTCTCTTGTTGGAGTAAGTACGAGTGCTTTGATTTTATGATCTGTTTGTCCGGCATTTTGTTTTTCTTCATACATCAATTGAAGTATAGGAAGAACGAAGGCGGCCGTTTTACCAGTACCTGTTTGCGCACAACCAAGCAGGTCTCTTTTTTGTAAAATGACAGGAATAGATTTCTCCTGAATTGGGGTAGGATTGGTGTACCCTTCTTTGCCAAGGGCCTGCAACACAGGCTCAATGAGCTGTAAATCGTTAAATGACACGAAAAATATTTAATTGAAAAAATGTGGTAAGGCTATCAATAGTTAAATGATACTTTACCTGCCTTACGTTAAAGCCTTCACTGCATTTTGGAGAGAAATTAAACTACACCAGGCGGGAGAGCACTAACATCAAGAACCACAAAGCTACGGTTAATAAACCAGACTTTATAGTTTTTTTGTAATGACTTTATATGCAATTGTATTTCTTTCTATGATCAGTTCACGATCTTTACGTTTACTGCCATAGGGCCACGTTGTCCCATTTCTATTTCAAAAGTTACTTTGTCATTTTCTTTTATAGGAGCCGTAAGATTATTGGCATGTACAAATAAACTTTGCTGTGATTGCATGTCTTTTATGAATCCAAATCCTTTTTCATTATTAAAGAAGGTCACTTTTCCTTTACGAGTAAGTTCTTCTTCGGTAGGAGGCACATATTCGGGAACTCCGATCTGTATATCTTCCAGTTTTACTTCTACTCTTTTTCTTGGGTCAGGTGGGGTGGAGCTTAGATTTCCATTTTCATCAAGATAAGCTATCATATCATCGAAGTTGTTCTTCTTTGAATTTTCTTTGCGCTCCTGCATTTTTTCAGCCTTATCTTTTCTTTCTTTCTGTTTCTTTTTTTCTCTTTCTTTTTTATTCCATGATTCACTCATGTATATTCCTTTTTAGTTTTAAATGACCGCAAATAAGAAACAAGTTATAATGGAAAACTATTACTGTCTTTTCTGCGGATAATTGGTGAAGATACGGCTTTAAAACCAGACCATATTTATTAAAATAACTCAGTATTAAAGAGTGTTGTCCAATGGCTAAAGGGTTGAATTTGACTATGCCTTAATGCCTTTCGTATGCAGAAGAACTGCCTGCATCAATGGCAAAACATCCAGATACAATAGTGAGTATATTACCCGAGATCTCAAGAAAAGCTTTTGTTCCACTTATGTTGTTATCATAAATGATCCTGCTGGTATATTTTCCTGGGGCTATATTTAAACAAGTAGATTCAGCAGCTGTAAGATCTTCTATGATCTGAAACTCTCCGCTTCTTGTTATTTGGCCATTATCCCTTATCTCGTATTTGTTGTTTGTAAAACTTATTATATGACCATTGCCTGGAGGATAGGTGCTTGATAACATAGCGGTGATACTTCTTAATTCCCACACACCTTCCAGACCTGCCGGGCTACTATCCTTATTTTCTTTTTTGCAGCTGGTATTAATAAGCAGAATGGCTGCGAAAAATAATAAAGACAATCTTTTCATAACCGAATTTTAAATATGACAACACTTTTATTGATAACGTTGCAGATTTAGAATTCTATTTTATCCTCTCATGATCGATCTCAAAAAGGCAGCAATTGGGCTCAACCTGGTAATAGCCGGGCAAATTTGATGCATCAGTTAATTCAAACATTCCTAAAAACTGAAAGCCGGCAGATGTATTGTGTTTGATCAATCCCGTATTGTTTCCCAAATTATCTAATCGTACAAATCGATCACCTCTTTGTTTTGCATACTCCTTTGCCAACTTACAATTCTATCAATATACCTGTTTCCGCGAAAGTTTGGATTTGTAGCAATACGATGAATATAAATGGCATCGTTTTTATCTTTCTCTCCCCAAATTTCTTTGTCTGAAAAAGTAATGGCCCAGTTGCAGGCTATGGTATTTTCAATTACCAGCTTCCACTGTCTCTTCTCGTTTATTTCG
>DASYQG010000418.1:0-8341 GCA_036005825.1 Chitinophagaceae bacterium
TGATCTTTCAAGCGTTGAAGCAATACTTCTTTGGTTACTTGTTTTCCTGTTGCAGAATCAATAAAAAGCCAGCGGGGTGTTTGATTATGCCAACAGAGACAATGCCCACGCAGTTTTAAATGATTTCTTTTTGCAAATGCAGCGATCGAATCGCCACCAGCCCAGTTATATTGATTTTCGAAAGGATGAATTGGGCCCATCTTCATTGCATTTTCCGGGGTCATGCTACTAAATTCTTTTACAATCAATCCTGCTTCATCAGTTTTTAATGCTTGCGGTGAAACGGCAACACCAATAGTGAAGTAGTCTTTAAAATGATCTTTTAACCCTGCTGGTGTTTTTTGTGCTTGTGTCTGCAGGCATTGGCAAATGAACGCCATTCCGATAACGATGTTTCTAAGTTTCATTTCTATTAATTTTTTGAGCCTAATAAGTATAAAGTTTTACATGTTGAATGCTGTGATCATACGCTGGTATTCTTACATGCCTTCCCTGGTGATCCTGGTCGCCATTCATCCGGCGTCCCGCTTTCCATACATCATTCTCAAATTGTCCTTCATCAATACTGATAAAACCGGCTTTCTTAGTATTGTTTTTTGGAGTAAACGTCATCACGAAACCTGTGCCAGCAACATAGAATTCATCTGGTGCAACAGCAATGATCAATCCTCCGGCTAATGGCCACATACTATCTTTTGCTCCTGCTGACCATCCCATTCTATATTCATGATATACTGTAAAAAGACAATCACCTATTGGAATGTCTTTTTGTGTTGAATCTTTTTCAATTAAAAATCCTTTGACTGAACCTTTAGATTGATATTTTGTAATTAAAGGTGTTAACTGGTTCAAAATATCATAGGTCTTACCGATCGGTTCTTTCTCCGGTTCATTAGTAGATTCGATCGAGAATGGAGAAAAGGAAAGACAATTATAATTTCCAAATGCAAAGAATGCTTTTGCATCAATTCCCTTTTCAAAACGATGTTCAGGAATAAATAAAGGATCGCCGGCTCTTGTATACAGATCACACCAATGTTTAAAATCAGGATTGTAAAAATCCGGCGCTAAAAAATCAACAGAAGGTGCAGCTGCTTTCCAAACATCCATAAGATGTGGGAGAGGACCTGCACTTGGATATTGACCGGGTTTTGCTCCCGGCCGATTTAATGCCGCGTTTACATACATTGGTAAATCATAAACAGCTTTACCTGCTATTGCCAATTCATTTGCAAATACTGCATAATACCAGGCCATAAAAATTTCATCGGTAGAAAGGCTTTTCCCAAAAACTTCTTCCCAATTACCTGTCGTTTTGGATCCATTTGCCTCCCAAACTGATTTGATCCCCGGAAGAAGATGCTCTTTATTTTTCTTCAAATAATTTATTAGTAGCTCCGGAACAGGTTTATTGAATGCAAGATTTGCAGCCTCATCATAAGTTCTTGCGTCCGGCAACATTCCTATTTCGTTTTCTACTTGTACCGTAATAACAGTATGGTCTTTGCTATCTGTTTCTTTTAAGTATTGCATGAACCTTACAAATGCCTTCTTATCTGCTTCAAGATTGTTCTTATTGAATGGTGTCATTATTTCCTGCGGATCGTCGCTTTTGTCCAATATTCTTGGGAACCGTGATGTATTGGTCTTAACCCATGCAGGTGCATAGCAGGACATGCTGTTCTTCCATGCGCCAAACCATAAGATCACAAGCTTCATATTGAAAAGACGTGCATTCTTAATTAAGCTATCAACCAATGAAAAATTAAACTGGCCTTCTATCGGCTCCATCAACTCCCAATAAACTGGCGCAATAACCGTATTAAGATTCATCTGCCGCAACTTGGGCCAGATCAGTCGCATATAATCGTTGCTTGATGCACTTGAATTTCCTAACTCACCTCCCAGGATCAAAAAAGGTTTATTATCTACCAGCAATTGAAAAACATTTCCATTCTTTACAAGACGCGGCATAGCGGATTGAGCCTGTGCAATTGTTTGCAGATAAAAAAGGATTATTCCTATGATGAATAACTTGCTTTTCATAACATGTTTACATTCCCTTGACCTGTGATTTTTTAATGTACTCTGCTACTTCCAACATTGGCGCTATCCAAATATCTTTTTCGTTCTTTTTTAAATACTGCAAAAATTCGCGGTGCGCCGGCAACGATACGTTTAATGAATTACCGCCGCCTACTCCATGAAAAAGAATAACAAGTAATGAATTTGTTTCCATAGCCTTCTTTGCCCATTCTATCATTTGTGCTCCTGTTTCACCATTTACCATATAACAATCTACATTGAGCAGGTCGATTTCGTTTATTTTATGCATTTCTGCCCTCACTGCTCTTGCAGCAACAAAATCATCTTTCATTGCATAAATAAAAGAGGAGTCCCCGATCTTCATATCGCCACAGGTAAAAGCAAATGTTCTTTTTGTTTTTCCATCCAATGCTTGCAGAAACAAGTTTGTCATTCTCGTTTCATCAACCATTCTTTTCACCGTATAATTATTCATATCATATTCCGGTTTCACCCATTCTCTTCCTTTACCTCCGATGCAGGGATGATATAAGGTATGATTGCCCAATTCATATCCTTTTGTGGCAATTTTTTTCCATTCATTTAAACGTGTCTGCATGGATTGAGAAAATGCAGTCAAATAAAAAGTAGCTTTTAATCCTAACGAATCAAGAACGGGAATTGCGTTATCTAAATGCTCGTTGATCGCATCATCATAAGTAAGCACTACTGCACATTTTTTTCCATTCCATGGCTGATTGGATTGTGAATAACCGATCAGGTATGACAATAAGGCCGTAAATAGTAATATCTTTTTCATTATGTACTTTTCTTTATTGCTTATTAGGTACGTTCAGAACTGCATTTAATGCAGGCTTGGGTTTTAGCTGCCTGTCCCAAAGTAGGGGATAATTTGTTCTATTGGGTATTGGGTAACCATTCTTCCAACTCATACCATCGTGTACGCCCCACAGTGTTACCCTTGCGATCTTATCCTTTCTCCTGTAGAAAATTTTGAACAACTCTTCATATCTTTTTGCTAAAACAATTTGCATACTATCCGGAAAACCTTTTTGATAAGGGTCAAAAAAATCTTTAAACTCTTCCAATTGAAATTGTTTATCAGACATACTCTGTCCAATGATCTGTCCTTCTTTTGTTAATGGAAGCACGTCTACATCGAGTTCAGTGATCATTACTTTTACGCCACATGCAGCAAAAGAATCAATTGCATCTTCAATGTATTTGTTTTTTGGATAATTCAACCCCCAATGACATTGCATTCCTATTCCGTCGATTCGTATCCCTTCTTCTTGCAACATCTTTACCATCCGAATAATACCATCACGTTTTGCAGGTCGCCATTCATTAAAATCATTATAATATAATTCTGTATTAGGAGCATACTTTGCCGCGAACCTGAACGCATATTTGACAAGTGTATCGCCATTTCCAAATGCGTTTACCCATGTCGTAGGCCGGTAGTTACCATCTTCACCGATCACTTCATTCACAACATCCCAGGCATTCACCCGACCGGCATATCTGCCTGCCACAGCTTCTATATGGCTTCTTAATCTCTCGATCTGTTGTTCTTTTGTGTTGGGTTTACCATCAGCATTGGTAAAAAACCATGGCGGACATTGGTTATGCCAAACCAATGTGTGGCCAACTATAAACATTTTATTCTTTTCACCAAAGGCAACAAATTCATCTGACGGCCCAAAATTGTAAATTCCAGGCTCGGGGTTGATCAGTGCAGCTTTCATTACATTTTCAACTGTAATGGAATTGAAATGCTTGATAACAATTTCCTCTGTGGCTTTATCCCTTCCTGATGTTATCGACGGATTAACAGCAGTGCCAATAAGAAAGGCATCTTTATAAACATCTTTTAATGTACGGCCTTCTGCTGTTGATTGTTTTTCCTTTTCGATAGCTGCAATTGAGTCTGAATAAGAATGATACTCATCATTGGTCAATGCCATCCAATATATCATATACCTTGAATCATGGATCTTAAAGAATGGTTCAAACACAACTTTAATGGGATTTACCATCTTGAGCTGGGAAGCAGTGAAAGTTAAAGGCTTACCAGCAGGCTTTAATTTACTTACGATGGAAGATATATTGTCATCAATTATGATTGGCGCTTTATCTATAGGAAGCTTCTTACCAGTTGGTATATGTCCCCAGCGACTGTCATCAGCGATCAAGCCTTTGAGATCTTCTGTTCCTGTCTTTGCACCCAACAAGATTGGGCCATGCATTATTGCGATATAATTAGGAACGTTTGGTAAATGTTCAATTGAATTGTGCATTGGCACCCTGATCAATATAACATCGCCTTTTTTCCATAACCTATCGATGGAAAAATAAGACGATGGGTGAGACTGAGAAGACAACAACTCAATTTTACCGTTGACAAAGATTTTTAATTCACCATCAGCTACCCATGAAGGATGACGTATCATTAATCGAAATTTGGACGCTCCTTCAGTTACTATCAACTTTGTTTGTTCTTCGTATGGAAAATTAGTTTCCTGTTTGATCTTTATTCCTTTGGCATTCCAGTTCAGTTCTGATGCAATGAAAAGATTTACGAACAATGAATTGAATTGATGAGTGTATATAAACTCATTGTACTTGCTATGATCTTCCATCCCGCTGCCTACACAGCACCACATTGCCTGGTTAGGAGAGGAGTAAACTCTGTAATGACGGGGACGAGCCGGGGTAAAATAAACATAACCGCCGGTTACGGGATGTTGAGCAGATAAGATATGATTGTATAAAGTTCTTTCGTAATAGTCGATATATTTTATTGAAGGTGTTGTTCTGAATAGATCTTCTGTTAGCTTCAACATATTATAAGAATTGCAGGATTCAGGGCCCTGGACATCGTTTAAAAAATCGCTATATTCTGTAACACCCGGAAAAAATTCTCTTCTGCTGTTGCCACCAAAAGCTAATGAACGATTTGTTGTAACCGTTTGCCAGAAAAAATTTCCTCCTTTTTCAAATCTCTCATCATTGCTTACTTCACCAATCCTGGCAAAACCGATCGCTTTGGGCACTTGAGTATTTGCATGCTTATTATCCAAATTATCTTTTTCTGCAGCCATTGCATCAAGCAACATATTATGAGAAAACCTTTTTGCTGCTGCTAAATACTTTTGATCTTTCGTTATTTGATAGGCATCTGCAAAAATTTCATTCATGCCACCATGCTCTATATCCAGCATTGATTGCATCTGATCTTCAGATAAGGCAGCTGTAATATGTATAGCCCAATCACAAAATTTCAAAAAGATATTTTTTGCATCATCATTTCCTGCGTAAAGCCATGCATCTCTTAAACCTGCAAACATCTTATGTACATTATACCAGGGAACCCATGCAGCACGAAATGCGGTGAGATCGCCTTTTTGCAAAGTGCTCCATATTTTTTTACTATTTGGAACAGCGCCAACAT
The DNA here is from genome assembly GCA_036005825.1 of Chitinophagaceae bacterium. GTDB lineage: Bacteria > Bacteroidota > Bacteroidia > Chitinophagales > Chitinophagaceae > VBAS01. The sequence goes on from DASYQG010000418.1 coordinate 5,501, forward strand.
ATCCTGTTCCCCAATCTGCATTACTGCTCTCGTTTGCTCGCTGACAGGCTTTGAGTTCAGCAATAATATATTCCATCCTCCGCTTGCATTCCAGATTATTTGTGGCTGCATAATTCATTGCCAAAGCAGATAAATAATGACCGGCTACATGACCATCAAGTCCGTCCCAGTTTTTATAGCTAGAATCTTTGGGTTGTAAGCCAGCTTCTTTACGGTATCCAGCCAATAAACGATCAACCTTATATTTTAAAAGCGTTTGAATATTGAGATCGCGGGCATGTTTGAAAGGTCCATTCAATAATGTCACGGCACTTAATGGAAATTCATTGTTATATAATTTATCCTGTGCAGTTAAATTGAATACGATCATTAAGGCCGTTATCAGTAACTTAATTCTGTTCCAGGTTTGTTTCTTTTTTCTAACCATGATCATTTTATCTATTTAAAATCACCAGCTTATTTGAATGAATGATACGCTTTGTCCTGGTAAATCAAATCTTAAGTCCAGTTCTCCTTTATTTGTTTTCTTCCATTCAGGTGATGTATATAGTTGTAATTGCCCTGCTTGTTCCAATGTTTTATATTGGTTGGCTGTTACCAGCTTTGGTTTTTCCATTGTTTTCCATTTTTCAAACGAATTACTGAATTGTTGATCCACACGATAATGATGAACAAGCACTTTTGTGCCAGCCACATTGTTCACAGTTAACATCAGTTCTGATGAAGGTCTTGGTATATCATCATCATGATAATTCCAGATCATGATTGATATTGTGTTTCCATTTTTACAGGCAATTGCATTAATATCGCTTTTTTCACTTACGCCTTTTGTCACGATATCAGTTACGATGTATCCATTATCAGATTTGACCGCAATCCTTTTGCCATTCATCATGCCAAACATGCGAAATACATTCAGCACAGGTTTATCAATACCATGAGTTGCCAATTCACGAAAGCCCGCAAACCATTCCTGGTCTTCAAATTCAAAAGACCAGCTTACTACTCCTATCAGGTTTACTTTGTATTTATCCATCAACTCATAAATTCTGGCAAAAGATGAAGCAGTATAACTTGAGTACATGGTTCCATTGCGATATCCATATTTCGGATCTCTTTTTTCTGAGCAGGCAGCACATCCTTCAGGATCACATTCACCAATAATGATAGGTATATTTTTTAGCTCCGGAAATGAATTTACCGCCTCAAATGCTCGTTGAATATCTTTTAATTGCACACCCATATTCATACGAATATGGCCTTCAACAAAGTCGGGTGAGCCTTTTGCATGAAAACCTATGTATTGCAAAGGTGTTCCTGTTTTTCCTGTTGCATAGTTTTTTCCACGCAAACAATGTTCAATAAAATCCGTTAAGTACTTATAAGCCTTATCACTTCTTGGGCTTGTTGTATGAGGCCCACCAATTGTACACTCGGGACAGGCTTTCTTTAATCCGTCAACAGCATAATCATAAAGCTTGCAATATTCATCGAATGTACCGGACCAATAGGAAATATCAGGCTCATTCCAAACTTCCCAAAGCCATGTTATTACTTCTTGTTTTCCATAACGATCAACGGAGTGTTTTACCCACTGATAAACTAAATCCCTCCATTTGTTATAATCTTTTGGCGGGTATGTCCAGCCTGTCCATAAATTACCTCCCTTGCTCCAGGTATGTTCATACGGTTCAGGTTTTGCTGAAAGATCTTTTGGCATAAAGCCAATTTCCATTAATGGCTTTATGCCTCGTTCTATATAGACATCAATTATACTATCAACAATCGTCCAGTTATAGACAGGATTGCCTTTTGCATCTTCTTTATAAGCGTCAGTGAAACCCCATTTAAGATCAGGACCTGAACTATTGCCTTTTGAAGTAAGAAGGTTATGGGTTCTTACATATACAGCGGTCGGGCTTAACTTTGTTAACTCCGACAGTAATTTTTGCCCATCTTTTCTTGAAGTATAGTTTGGTTCATCATATCCAAAAAATGACCAGAATGGTCGCATTTCTCCAATATATTTTGATGCATCTACTTGTATTGATATAGTTGATTGTTGTGAAAATGAAAAGCTACCGCAAAACAGAAAAACTAATATTGATATTACACGAGTCATATTTATCCAAATCAAAATTATATCGCAATTAATGAATAAGTTTTTCCGAGCACTGTTGGCAGATCATACAGAAATGTCTCTTTCAATTGACGCTTTACGATCACAGCCTTGGCTGAAATAATTGAGGCAGGCGTTTCTTCAACCTGATAAAAGGAGTTAACATTTTTACCAACTGCTGTTTTCAGTAAGCCACCTTCACTAAACTTCATTTTATTGGGAACCTTTAAACGAAGATTGCCGCCTATCCTTGACCTGAAATGTGCAGTTGGCTTTTTATAAACTCCCATATCTCTTAAAGGATTTGTTGTAAAAAATCATGAATAATTTAAACCATTGGTAACGGTTATTTAAACTTCTGTCTATTGGACCGCTATTCTATCATATTTCAAAAACTTGCTGGCCCATGGAATAAAGAATTTAAAGTTGGGAGCATCGGTGTGTCCTCCATCATGTTGTCTCCATGCCAATTGTCCATCCAACATATCCGTCAGCATTGGTGGCATCTTTTCTTTCAAATAATCATTTGAAACACCAATATCTCTTGCTCCTAATAATTTAAACACAGAGCCGGCAGCAACAGTAGCCTGGTAGCTTCCAACCTGGTCAAGCCATTTTGCATCACCTTTTTCAGGAATACCATAGCTTATGAATGTAAGACGTGGTGCACACAATGCAATTAAGTCATGCGAATCAACCGGCAGATCACAACCGGTTTTTTT